>NZ_JBFUHV010000005.1:0-157022 GCF_056402215.1 Rhodococcus sp. P4_B6
GACCATGAAGAACTCGTCCAGGTTGGAGGCGAAGATGGCGAGGAATTTGGCGCGCTCGAGCAGCGGCAGCGACGTGTCCTCGGCGAGTGCAAGTACTCGTGAATTGAAATCGAGCCAACTGAGTTCACGGTTGAGGTAACGATCTTCGGGGAGCCCGTCCGTCAGCGCGCTCGTGAGGGCACTCGTCGCAGCGGGGGGAGCCATCGGAACGTTCGTGGGGCTGGCCGTCACGATGCCGTCGCGGGTTCCGTTCTTTCCGTCGACGTCGGTCGGGTGATCGAGTGCTTCTCGGTTGCTCACTCCACGATCATCCCTCGAGAATTCGGCGGCGGACAATTGATGGGGCAAATTCACTCGGCGTGCGCGGGCTACTCGTTTCCGCAGCGCGAGGGCGCGGTGTGTTCGAGGGCGTCGAGTGCGGCTCGCGTCGCAGGTCCGACGCCGAGCGCCTGCGCGGCATCGAGATCGTCGGCGGTGTCGACGTCGGTCCGCAGCCCCGGCCAGTGGCCGTCGAGGGGACGTGCCCCGGAGTCGAGATGCCGCTTCGCCGATCCCGGTCCGAACCGGGGATCGAGGGGAATCGCCGGGTCGCAGGAGAACAGTGCGGCCGTTCCGGTGCCGTGATGATCGACGACCACCGACCTGCCGCCGGTTCTCGCCGCGGCGAGTGCTTCGCCGAATTCGCCTCCGCGCAGTGACGGCAGGTCTGCCTGCAGTGCGACGACGTCGACTCCGCTCTCGTTGCGGCGGACGTGCTCGGCCGCGGCGGCCAGGGCCGCGTTGAGTCCGTGCTCGGTGCCGCCCTCGTCCGGCAGATTTTCGGCGTCGACGGGGGTGGGGTCGGCGTAGACGTTCGCGCCGACGCTGCGGGCGAGCCGGGCCACCGCGGGATCCGGCGTGACCACGGTGACGCCGACGACCGTCGCGACGTCGCTGACGACGGCCAGGGTGTCGCGCAGCATCGACAGCACCAGTCCGGTGCGGTCGTCCGTGTCGAAGACACCCGACAGTCGCGTCTTGGCCGCGTGGAGTTCCTTCACCGCGACGAGTACGTGCGCGCGCGGCGCCACGGATCGGGTCGCTGTGCTCATGCGGATATCTTGCCAGCCCGCGCGGGGTGGTGCGCCGGACGCCCGGTCGCGGCTGAGCAGCGGACGAGTTCGGTAGCGGAGCGGCGCACGACCTCGGCATCGGCAATACTGTGGGCGACGCATCGGGTAACGAACGACGAGGGGGCTGTGTGAGCAAGGCTGCGGTACTGGGAGCGGGTTCATGGGGGACTGCATTTGCGAAGGTCCTGGCCGACGCCGGGACCGATGTCACCATGTGGGCGCGACGCGCTGAGGTCGCCGAATCGATCGTGTCGCGGCACGAGAACGAGGATTACCTGCCGGGCATCGCCCTGCCTCCGTCGTTGACCGCCACCGACGACGCGCGGGCCGCGCTCGACGGCGCCGACATCGTCGTCCTCGCGGTGCCGTCGCAGTCCCTGCGCGACAACTTGCAGGTCTGGAGTCCGATGATCCCCGCGAACGCGACCATGCTGAGTCTCGCCAAGGGCATCGAGACCGGCACCCTCATGCGGATGAGTCAGGTGATCATTCAGGTCACCGGCGCGGATCCGGGGCGCGTCGCCGTGCTGTCCGGGCCCAATCTGGCCCGGGAGATCGCGATCGGCCAGCCGGCGGCCACGGTCGTCGCGTGCACGGATTCGACGCGGGCGCTCGAATTGCAGAAGGCCTCGGCCACCGGATACTTCCGGCCGTACACGAATTCGGACGTCATCGGCTGCGAGATCGGCGGCGCCTGCAAGAACGTCATCGCCCTCGCCTGCGGTATGGCATCGGGAATCGGTTTGGGAGAGAACACGATTGCGAGCATCATCACTCGCGGTCTCGCCGAGATCATCCGGCTCGGAGTTGCGCTCGGCGCGAAACCCGCCACCCTCGCGGGTCTCGCCGGGGTGGGCGATCTGGTCGCCACGTGCACGTCGCCCCTGTCCCGGAATCGGTCGTTCGGGGAGCGTCTCGGTCAGGGCGGATCGATCGAGAGCGCTCAGGCGGCCACCCACGGTCAGGTCGCCGAGGGCGTCAAATCGTGCTCGTCGGTGCGTGCTCTGGCCGCCAGTTACGACGTCGAGATGCCGCTGACCGATGCCGTGCACCGGGTGTGCCACGAGGGTCTCGTGGTGCAGGACGCGATCGGTCAGTTGCTCGGCCGCCGTACGAAGCCGGAGTGAACACGTGAGTGGTGATTCGACCCGCTGCGTCAAAGCTGTTGCAGCAGAAAAGATTCCCGGTTCGCCGATGCAGAGGGGTCCGGTCTTCGCGGCGCCCTACCAGCTGAGCGCGGACGAGGGGAGTGAATCCGACACCTACGCGCGGGCCTCCAACCCGGGCTGGCGCGACCTCGAGTCGGCACTGGCGGCGCTCGAGGGCGCCGCGGGCGCGCTCGTCGTCGGCTCCGGGATGTCGGCGATCACCGTCGTGCTGCGGAGTCTGCTCACCGCCGGCGACACCGTCGTCGTGCCGTCCGACGGCTACTACCAGGTGCGCGCGTACGCGCGGGAGCGTCTGGAGCCGATGGGCATCACCGTGCACGAACTGCGGACCGCCGACATGGCCGGCGAGGCGGCCGCAGCACTACTGGCCTCCGCCGAGGGGACGACGGTCGTGGTGGCCGAGACCCCGGCCAACCCGTCCCTGGACGTGGTGGATCTGCGGGCCGTGTCCGAGCAGTGCGCGAACGCGGGCGCCGTTCTCGTGGTGGACAACACGACCGCCACCCCGCTCGGCCAGCAACCACTCGAGCTGGGTGCAGACGTGGTAGTCGCCAGCGGCACAAAGACTTTGAGCGGTCACAGCGATCTGCTCATGGGGTACATCGCCGCGTCCGACGCCGACTTCCTGGCCGGCATGGAACGGGAGAGGGCGCTGTCGGGCACGGTGCTGGGCCCCTTCGAGACGTGGCTCGCCCACCGGAGCCTCGGAACGGCGGGGCTGCGATTCGAGCGGCAATGCGCCAACGCCCTGGCGCTCGCGACCCTGCTGGAGACGCACCCGGCGGCCCGCCACGTCCGGTACCCGGGGCTGCCCGGTGACCCCGCGCATGCCGTCGCCGCCGGGCAGATGCGCCGGTTCGGCGGGCTGGTGACGTTCGAGGTGGACTCCGCCGAACAGTTCCACCGGCTGGTGGCCGGCAGCGACCTCCTCGTACCGGCGACGAGTTTCGGCGGTATCCACACCAGCGCCGACCGCCGGGCCCGATGGGGCGACCCCGTGCCCGACGGGTTCGTGCGGCTCTCGTGCGGAATCGAGGACACCGACGACCTCGTCGCCGATCTCGAGAGTGCACTGTCCGCATTGTGACGTGCGTGCCGCCCGTCGTGTCCTGAGGTCGGCGAAGAAAACGTGAGGAGAGGTGGGTGCGGTGAGTCGGTCACGGCGACGGTACGGTTTGTGTCGTGAGTAAACCGCGTACCCGGGTAGCCGTCATCTTCGGTGGCCGCAGCAACGAGCATTCCGTGTCCTGTGTGTCGGCCGGAAGCGTCCTGAAGAATCTCGACCCGGAACGGTACGAGGTGGTGCCGATCGGCATCACCACCGAGGGTTCATGGGTTCTCGGCTCCACCGACCCCGAGACGCTGTCCATCCGCGGCCGGGCGCTGCCCAGCGTCGATGCCGACGGGTCCGCACTGGCGCTCACCGCCGACCCGACGCGATCCGGCGACCTCGTCGCCCTCGACGACGGCGAAGCGGGCAAGATCCTGGCGTCCGTCGACGTCGTCTTCCCGGTCCTGCACGGCGCCTACGGTGAGGACGGCACCATCCAGGGCCTGCTCGAACTCGCCGGAGTCCCGTACGTCGGTCCCGGCGTGCTCGCGAGCGCGGCAGGCATGGACAAGGAATTCACGAAGAAGCTGCTCGCCGCGGAAGGCCTGCCGATCGGGTTCCAGGTCGTCCTGCGTCCCGGCACTGCGACGCTGACCGACGAACAGAAGTCGCGCCTCCACCTCCCGGTGTTCGTGAAACCGGCCCGCGGCGGGTCGTCCATCGGCATCACCCGGGTGGCCGAGTGGGCCGCACTCGACGACGCCATCGCCCATGCCCGCCGGCACGATCCCAAGGTGATCGTCGAATCGGGGATCGCCGGCCGCGAGGTCGAGTGCGGAGTCCTCGAGTTCCCGGACGGCGAGGTGCGGGCCAGCGTCATCGCCGAGATCCGGATGCCGGAAGGCGCCGACGACGACGAGGCGTTCTACGACTTCGACAGCAAATACCTCGACGACGTGTGCGAGTTCGACGTGCCCGCGAAACTCGAGGACTCGGTCAGCGACGAGATCCGCGAACTCGCGGTGCGCGCATTCTCCGCGCTCGACTGCCAGGGACTCGCACGCGTCGACTTCTTCGTCACCGAGGACGGCCCGGTGATCAACGAGATCAACACGATGCCGGGATTCACGTCTATCTCGATGTACCCGCGCATGTGGGACGCGGTGGGCGTCGACTACGGCACCCTCGTCTCGACGCTGGTCGACACCGCCCTCGCGCGCGGCACCGGCCTTCGATAGCGAAACGGCGGTCCGGCGGTCAGGGATTCGCGACCGGCGCCGGATCGAGGGGCTTCTGCGGCAGTGCCTGCGATACCGCGCCGGAGATGTCCTGGAGCGGAGTCGGGCCCACACCGGTGGGAACGGTGAGTCCGACGTACACGCCGCGGTCGACGGCGAAATAGCTGCTCGCGTCGATTCCGGCGCTCGCACCGGAGATCTCGAACCACTGCACCCCGTCGATCACCTGAAGCGCGGACGCCTGATCGAACTCCGCGGGACGGTCCAGGCCGCACCGCAGCACGAGGGGTTCGCCCTCGGCCGGCTGCCACGCGGCGGTCGCCTCGGGTGCGGGTTCGGTGAGTTCCGCCCGGGTGTAGTCGCCGAGCGCGTCGGGGAGGCCCGCCATCAGGGCGGCGCACTCCGCGGACCCGGACGCCGGCGCCGGCACCGGCCCCAGCGACACGGGTTCCTTCGCAGGGTTGCGGCCGGCGAAGACCGCGGCGACGACGATGCCGATGATCAGGGCAACGGGCAGTGCCACGGCCGTCGCGATGAGCGCCGGATTCCGTCGCTCCGCGGGGGCCGGGCCGGGAGTGCCGTCGGATGCATTCTGTTCGGGTTCGAGATCGGACATGCTCAGTTCTTGTTCGCAGACTTTTCGGGGACGTCGCAGGTGAGGGTGCGGGTGATGCCGGCGACCTGACGGATCTCCTTGACGACGGGAGCGACGTCGTCGGCGGACACCCGCACGATGACGTCGTACGGTCCGACCACGTCCTCGGCGGTCCGCACTCCGGTGATCTTCGCGATCTCGGTCGCGATCGCCGCAGCCTTGCCGACTTCGGTCTGGATCAGGATGAACGCTTGCACTCTCGCTCCGGCCCTTCCCTGCTCCGCCCCGCAGGTATCTCGGTAGAGTCGCGGGTGCTTCGGCGCGCTGATCGGTCACGTGCCGAGTAGTCCCGGCAACAGCTTGAAGGTACCGCAGTCGCACATTCCGTCGACCGGACCCACGGCCGTCGCGCGGGTCACCCGACACTACGGCGCGCCTGGAGGCACACCATCACACCGACGGATTCCCCGGACCCGACTCCGCCCCGCACCGTCGCCGACGTCGGCGAATTCGCCGTCATCGGCCGCGCGGTGCAGGGCCGGGTGCAGCCCCCGACCACCCTGATCGGCCCCGGAGACGACGCCGCTCTCGTTCGGGCGGCCGACGGTCGGGTGGCGGTGTCCGCCGACATGCTGGTGCAGGACAGGCATTTTCGACTCGACTGGTCTTCGCCGCGAGACATCGGTCGCAAGGCGGTGGCCCAGAACGCCGCCGACGTCGCGGCGATGGGTGCGCGACCGACAGCTTTCCTGGTGTCCCTCGGCCTGCCGCCGGACACGCCGATCGACGTGGCGGACGGCATCTCCGCGGCGATCGGGGAGAGCGCCGAGGAACTCGGAGCCGGTGTGGTGGGCGGGGATCTGGTGCAGGCCGCCCAGGTCGTGATTTCCGTCACCGTCCTCGGTGATCTCGGCGGCAGGAGCCCGATCCGGCGGTCGGGCGCGCGGCCGGGTGACGTGGTCGCGGTGGCCGGGGAACTCGGCCGATCGGCGGCCGGTCTCGCGTTGCTGCTCGGCGGATCCACGGATTTCCCGGACCTTCTCGCCGCGCACCGGGTCCCCACCCCGCCGTATGCCGCGGCGTGGGCCGCCGCGGCCGGCGGTGTTCACGCGATGACCGACATCTCCGACGGGCTCCTCGCCGATCTCGGCCACATCTGCGAACAGTCCGGAGTCGGGATGTCGCTCAGCCGATCCGACGTGACCGTGTCGCCGGAACTGGTGTCGGCGGCGAAGGGTCTCGGCGCCGACCACTGGGAATGGGTGCTCACCGGGGGAGAGGACCACGGCTTCGCCGCCACCTTCCCCGGCGACGTCCCGCTCCCGGCGGGGTGGACCCGGATCGGTGTCGTCCACGACGGGTCCGGCATCTCGGTCGACGGCGAGACCTGGCCGGGGGCCGGCGGCTGGCAGAGTTTCGCGGTATAGGTTGCACGCATGGCTATCTACGCGCTCGGGGACCGCGAACCCGACATCCATCCGGACGCCTACGTCCACCCCGACGCCGTGGTGATCGGAAACGTGACCCTGGCGGCGGGAACCTCGGTGTGGCCGCAGGCCGTGCTTCGCGCCGACTACGGCACCATCACCGTCGGCGCCGACACCAACATCCAGGACGGCACCGTGATCCACTGCACGGTGTTCGATCCCACCGTCATCGGCTCGGGCTGCGTCGTCGGCCACGCGGCGCACATCGAGGGGTCGACGATCGGCGACCACTGCCTGATCGCGTCCGGTTCGATCGTGCTCAACGGTTCGGTCATCGGCGCAGGGTCGATCGTCGGAGCAGGTGCCGTCGTCCCGTTCAAGTTCGAGGTTCCGCCGCGGAGCATGGCGCTCGGTGTCCCCGCGAAGATCCGGCAGGGCTACGAGGTCCCCGAGGGGCACCTCGACAGGAACGTGAAGATGTACGCCGCGAACGCGGCCTACTACCGCGAGTCGCTGCGCAGGCTCGACTGATGGCGGCGCCGCTGTCGGACCTCGTCGAGGCAGGATGGGCCGAGGCGCTCGAACCGGTGGCCGGGCGGATCACGGAGATGGGCGCGTTTCTGCGCGCGGAGATCGCCGACGGTCGTGAGTACCTGCCCGCCGGGGAGAACGTCCTGAGGGCGTTCACCCACCCGTTCTCCGAGGTCAAGGTCCTGATCGTGGGCCAGGATCCGTACCCCACACCCGGTCACGCCGTCGGTCTCAGCTTCTCGGTGGCTCCGGAGGTGAAACCGGTGCCGCGCAGTCTCGGCAACATCTTCACCGAGTACAGCAAGGACCTCGGTTACCAGACGCCGACCACCGGCGACCTCACCCCGTGGTCCCGTCAGGGCGTGCTCCTGCTGAACAGGGTTCTCACCGTGCAGCCCGGACTCCCGGCCTCGCACCGGAAGAAGGGCTGGGAGGCGGTCACCGAACAGGCCATTCGCGCCCTCGTGGCGCGCCCCGAACCCCTCGTCGCGATTCTGTGGGGCCGGGACGCGTCCACCCTGAAACCGATGCTCGGCGACGTGCCGACGATCGAGTCGGCGCACCCCTCACCGTTGTCGGCGTCGCGCGGATTCTTCGGTTCGCGGCCGTTCAGCCGCGCGAACGAACTCCTCGACGGCCTGGGCGCGGAACCGGTGAACTGGCAGCTGCCGTAAGCCGCCCGCCCGCGGGACGGCGAGGGCGGCGCGGAGGGACCGTCAGCCCTGCGTTTCCTTCACCGATGCGAAATCCGCACGACGCTTCACTTCACTGATGCGAAATCGGCACGCCTCTTCTCCACGAACGCGTCGACGCCCTCGCGTCCCACCGGGCTGTCGGCCGCGGCGGCGATCGACTCGGCCTCCGCGTCGAGTTGCTCGGCGAGCGTGCGTGACCGCGAATCGCGCACGAGTGTCTTGATCCCCGAGTACGACGACGTCGGGCCGGCGGCGAGGGTGCGGGCGAGCCGGAGTGCCTCGTCCTGGACGACGTCGTCGCCGACGAGGCGGCTGAGGATGCCGAGGCGAACGGCCTCGTCACCGCTGAGAACGGCGTCGGTGATCAGGATCTCACGCGCACGGGCGTCGCCGACGATGCGCGGCAGCGTCCAGGACATTCCGCCGTCCGGCGTGTAGCCGATCGACGGGTAGGCGGGGCGCAGCTTGGTGCCGGGGCCGCCTATCGCGACGTCCGTGAGGCAGACGAGGCTCATGCCGGCGCCCGCCGCCCAGCCGTGGACACCGGCGATCACCGGAACGGTCACGGCGTCGAGCGCCCGAACGAAGTCGTGGAAGACGCCCGCCACCTCGGCGACGCACTCGCTGCGCACCGGTGCGGACGCGAAGGCGCGGACGTTGCCGCCCGCGCAGAAGTTCGGGCCCTCCCCGACGAGGAGGACGCTGCCAATCCGGTCACCGACCGCTTCGAGCGCGCGGGCACCCTGCACCAAACCCTCGCCGTCCAGCGAGGTGCCGTTCTCCGCCGTCGCGATCGTGACGCGCAGGACGCCGTCTTCGAGCTGTACTTTGCTGAATCCATCGAGAGAAGTCACCGTTGCACCCTACGTGGGCCCCCTGGCGGTGCCCGTCGTGCCCCGATGCGCTGCGACGATGCCGAATCGGGCTGCAGTCGCGACAGAAAAGAACTGCGCCCCCGACACCGAAGTGTCGGGGGCGCAGTGACATCGCACGCAGCGTCGGGTCAGCCCCGAGCAACCTTTCCAGCCTTCAGGCAGGACGTGCAGACGTTGACCTTCCGGGTGTTTCCGGGGGCAACCTCGGCACGAACAGTCTGGATGTTCGGGTTCCAGCGACGGTTGGTACGCCGGTGCGAGTGCGAGACCGACTTACCGAAGCCGGGCCCCTTGGCGCATACGTCGCAGACGGCAGCCATAGTCGCGAACTCCTTCAAGATAGTGAACTGTGAAATTTGCTGGCCTCGTGGAAACAGGGCACAGCAAGTGCGCCCTTAACGAGGCAACCGTGCAAGAGTAGCCGCTCGAGTGGGGAATGGCCAAACGCGGTCCCGAACGGCTCGGACCGCGGGCCCGATCACCGTCCCCCGACTAGTCTGGCGGCACCTTCACCATTCCCCGGCCGGAGAGGACGACTGTGGCCCCTGAGCTCCCGATGGACGGTCGAGTCCTCGAGTTGTGGGCGCGGACCGCCGTCGCGGGACTGGAACGGCGGTGCGAGGAGATCAACAGCCTCAACGTCTTTCCGATCCCGGACTCGGACACCGGCACCAACCTGCTGTTCACGATGCGCGCGGCGCTGGGTGCGATCGACGAGTACGCGGGCGCCGACGGCGGCACCAAGGACGTCCGCCAGGTGGCGATCGCCCTGGCGCGGGGTGCGGTCGCCGGCGCCCGCGGGAACTCCGGGGTGATCCTGTCGCAGGTGCTGCGGGGGGTCGCGGAAGCGGCCGTCGCGTCCGCCGTCGACACCCGGACGGTCCGGACCGGACTGCTGATGGCCACCAACCTGGTGACGGACGCGGTGAGCTACCTGGTGGAAGGCACCATCGTCACCGTGCTGCGCTGTGCCGCCGACGCGGCGGCGGAGTTCCCGGACGAGGCTCCGGTCGCGGACACCGCCCGCGCGGCCGCCGACGCGGCGGCGGCCGCGCTCACCAGGACGCCGTCGCAACTCGAGGTGCTGGGCACCGCAGGCGTCGTCGATGCGGGCGGACTCGGACTCGTGGTCATCCTCGACGCGCTCGTCACCGCCGTCACGGGCGCGCCGCCGGACCGCCCTCCGATCGCACTCCACGTCCCGCGACGCACCCCGTCCGCGCGCCGCGCCGAACCCGTCGCCGTCGGCGAGGTGCAGGCAGCGCACGCGCATCCGGGACCCGGACCCGACTGCGGCGAGGGCTCGGACCAGGACTTCGAGGTGATGTACCTGGTCGCGGAGTCCGACGAGGCCCGGATGGCCGGGCTGCGCGGCGCGCTGAACGACCTCGGGGACTCGATCGTGATCGTCGGCGACGGCGACGGCGGCTGGTCGGTGCACGTGCACTGCACGGACGCGGGCGCCGCCGTGGAAGCCGGACTCGCGGCGGGACGCATCCACGGAATCCGGGTCAGCAGCTTCCTCGTGGACGCCCGGGACCAGGGGCTGCTCGTTCCGCCGGTCCGGACACGGCCGGATCAGGGCGAGCGGGGAATCGTCGCCGTCGTGGCCGGAGACGGCGCCGCCGAACTGTTCGCGAGCGAGGGCGCGACGATCCTGCGCTGCGACGACGCCCCCGTCACCCGCGCCCAGCTCCTCGGCGTCATCCGGCAGATGGGACGCACAGAGGTGCTCGTCCTCCCCAACGGCGCGTTGACGGCGCAGGAACTCGTCGCGGTCAGCGCCGCGGCGCGCGACGCCCGGCACGAGGTCCTGTTGCTCGCGACGTCCGCGATGGTGCAGGGACTCGCCTCCCTGGCGGTGCACGATCCCGAGCGCGAGGCGGTGGACGACGCGTTCGCGATGTCCGAGGCCGCCGCCGCCACCCGCTGGGGGTCGCTGCGGATCGCCCGCGAACGTGCCCTCACCTACGTGGGCACGTGCGAGCCGGGAGACGGCATCGGACTGATGGGTCACGAGGTGATCGTCATCGAACCGGACGCGGTCGCCGCCGGACGCCGGCTCGTCGACCTCGTCCTCGGCGCTGGTGGAGAACTGGTGACACTCCTGATGGGCTCGGAAGCGCCGGAGGGGCTCGACACCGAACTGGCCGATCACATCTCGCAGCGGCACCCCGGCGTCGAGGTGATGATCTACCACGGAGGACAACCTGGAGATCTGTTGCAACTCGGGGTGGAATGAGGAATTCGATGGCCACATTGTCCGACCGGCTCGATCATCTGCTGGGGAAGAAGACCGCCGACGCGCTCGAGGAGGCGTTCGACATCAGCACGGTCGAGGACCTGCTGCGGCACTACCCGCACCGGTACGCCTCGCAGGGCCGGGAGCTCGCCGAGAAGGACCCGCCGGAGGGCGAGCACATCACGATCATCGCCCGGGTCACGTCCGCGGCCGTCGTGAAGATGAAGAACCGGCCGGGCAGCATGCTCAAGGTGGTCCTGTCGACCGACACCCAGAACGTGGACGTCACCTTCTTCAGTCCGCAGAAGGTCAAGCACGTGATCAAGCCCGGCGTGCGCGCGATGTTCTCGGGAACGGTGAAGTACTTCCGCAGCAAGTGGAGCCTCACCCACCCGAGCTACCTCGTCCTTCCCGAACCCCGCGCGGGCAGCGAGGACCCCGTCGTCAACGTCGGCCGGATACGCGGCGCCGGCGACCTCGCGGGCATCGCCCGGGCGTCGCAGGAAGCCGGAGCCGGGGTCGACATGTCGGTGTTCGACCGCGCGCTGATCCCGCTCTACCCCGCCACCCGGGACGTCGAGAGCTGGACGATCATGAAATGCGTCCGCCAGATCCTGGACCAGCTCGACCACGTCGACGACCCGCTGCCGGAGAACGTCCGGGCCGAACGGGACCTGATCGGACTCGACGAAGCCCTGCGGTCGGTCCACCTGCCCGACACCCGCGAGGACGTCGAGAACGCCCACGACCGGTTGCGGTTCGACGAGGCGACCGCGCTGCAACTGGTGCTCGCCCGTCGCCGCCACGACAACGCCGAGCGGGTCGCACCGGCGTGCTCGCCCGTGCCCGGCGGGATCGCGGACGTGTTCGAGAGCGTGCTCCCGTTCCAGCTCACCGACGGTCAGCATTCGGTCGCCGACGAGATCTCCGCCGATCTGGCGCAACCACACCCGATGAGCAGGCTGCTGCAGGGTGAGGTCGGTTCGGGCAAGACGATCGTGGCCCTGCGCGCCATGCTCCAGGTGGTCGACGCCGGCTACCAGTGCGCGCTGCTCGCGCCCACCGAGGTGCTCGCCACGCAGCACGCCCGGTCGCTGCGGGCGATGCTCGGCGCCCTCGCGACCGCCGGGGAACTCGGCGCGCACGAGAAGGCGACACGGGTGGCGCTGCTGACGGGGTCGATGGGCGTCGCCGCCAAACGAACGGCCATGAACGAGGCGATCACCGGCGACGCCGGAATCGTCATCGGCACGCACGCCCTGATCCAGGACAACGTCGAATTCTTCAACCTCGGGATGGTGGTCGTCGACGAGCAGCACCGGTTCGGTGTCGAGCAGCGCGACCGGCTGCGGTCGAGGGCGCGGGAGGGCCTGAGCCCGCACCTGCTGGTGATGACGGCGACGCCGATTCCCCGCACCATCGCGATGACCGTGCTCGGCGATCTGGAGGTGTCGACGCTGCGCCAGCTGCCGAAGGGGCGTTCCCCGATCAAGAGCAGTGTGGTACCCGCGTCCCAGAAGCCGCAGTGGGTCGCGCGGGCGTGGGAACGGATCCGCGAGGACGTGGCCGACGGGCGGCAGGCGTACGTCGTGTGCTCACGGATCGGCGACGGCGAGAAGGGCGACGGCGAGGACGCGTTCGACGAGAAGGCGTCCGAGACGAAGTCCGCCGTCGACGTGTTCGAGGAACTGAGCGGCGACATCATGCCCGACCTGCGGGTGGGACTGCTGCACGGCAGGCTGCCCGCGGACGAGAAGGACGCGGTGATGCGCGACTTCACGGCCGGCGACATCGACGTCCTCGTGTGCACCACGGTGGTCGAGGTCGGAGTCGACGTCCCGAACGCGACGATCATGGTGATCGTCGACGCGGACCGTTTCGGCGTCAGCCAGCTGCACCAGCTGCGCGGACGCGTCGGCCGTGGCAAACACCAGGGGCTGTGCATTCTCGTCACGGAAATGAACCCGGGCGGCCCCGCCTACGAGCGACTGTCGAACGTGGCGTCGACCAACGACGGCTTCGAACTCGCGCAGCTCGACCTCGCCACCCGTCGCGAGGGCGACATCCTCGGTGCGGCGCAGTCGGGCACGACGTCGACGCTGCGGCTGTTGTCGCTGCTCGGCCACGAGGACGTCATCGCGGCGGCGTCCGAGTTCGCGCGGTCGGTGATCGCGGACGATCCGCGGCTCGAGAATCACCCGGGGCTGTCGGCGATGGTGACGTCGGCGCTCGACGCCGACCGCATCGAATATTTGGAGAAAACGTGAGAACTTCGCACGTCTGTTTCGGGTCTGTTGCAGAATTCGCACACGTCAGGGGGGTCTTTGTGAAGTTTGTGGAGAATCTTGCAATGTGGGATGCCTGTTCTCCACGGCCGTCTTCGACGGGGTAGTTTGCTCCAATGTTCTCCAAAGTCCTGGTCGCCAACCGTGGCGAAATTGCGATCCGCGCTTTCCGTGCCGCCTACGAACTAGGTGCTGGAACGGTTGCGGTGTTCCCGTACGAGGATCGGAACTCGATCCACCGTCTGAAGGCCGACGAGAGTTATCAGATCGGCGAGGAGGGACACCCGGTTCGGGCGTACCTCTCCGTCGACGAGATCGTCTCCGCGGCCAAGCAGGCAGGCGCCGATGCCATCTACCCCGGCTACGGCTTCCTTTCCGAGAACCCGGATCTCGCCGCCGCGTGCGCCGAGGCGGGCATCACGTTCGTCGGTCCCTCCGCCGAGGTGCTCGAGCTCACCGGAAACAAGGCGCGCGCGATCGCCGCGGCGAAGGCGGCCGGTCTGCCGGTGCTGGCGTCGTCGGAGCCGTCCGCCGATGTGGACGAGTTGCTGGCCGCGGCCGAGACCATGCAGTTCCCGCTGTTCGTGAAGGCCGTCGCAGGCGGCGGTGGCCGCGGCATGCGCCGGGTCGCCGAGCGGGCACAGCTCAAGGAGTCCATCGAGGCGGCCGCCCGCGAGGCCGAGTCGGCGTTCGGTGACCCGACGGTGTTCCTCGAGCAGGCGGTCGTCGACCCGCGGCACATCGAGGTCCAGATCCTGGCCGACGGTCAGGGCAACGTCATCCACCTGTTCGAGCGGGACTGCTCGCTGCAGCGCAGGCACCAGAAGGTCATCGAACTCGCGCCGGCCCCGAACCTTCCGGAAGAGCTGCGGGCGAAGATCTGCGCCGACGCCGTCGCGTTCGCGAAGGAGATCAACTACTCCTGTGCGGGCACCGTCGAATTCCTCCTCGACACCCGCGGCAACCACGTGTTCATCGAAATGAACCCGCGCATCCAGGTCGAGCACACCGTCACCGAAGAGGTCACCGACGTCGACCTCGTGCAGTCCCAGCTGCGGATCGCGTCGGGGGAGACCCTCGCCGATCTGGGCCTGAGTCAGGACAAGATCACGCTGCGCGGTGCGGCGTTGCAGTGCCGCATCACCACCGAGGACCCGGCCAACGGGTTCCGTCCGGACACCGGCCGGATCACCGCGTACCGCACACCGGGCGGCGCCGGCATCCGTCTCGACGGCGGTGCCACCCTCGGCGCCGAGGTGGGCGCGTACTTCGACTCGATGCTCGTCAAGCTCACCTGCCGCGGCCGCGACCTCGAAACCGCGGTCGCCCGGGCCCGCCGCGCGGTCACCGAGTTCCGCATCCGCGGCGTGTCGACGAACATCCCGTTCCTGCAGGCCGTGCTCGACGACCCCGATTTCAAGGCGGGCCGGGTCACCACCTCGTTCATCGAGGAACGCCCCGAGCTGCTCACGCTGCGCAGCTCCGCCGACCGTGGCACCAAGATCCTGTCCTACCTCGCCGACGTGACGGTCAACAAGCCGCACGGCGAGCGGCCGTCGGCGGTGTACCCGCGCGACAAGCTGCCCCAGATCGACCTGTCCGCCCCGCCGCAGGACGGCAGCCGCCAGAAGCTCCTCGCCCTCGGGCCGGAGGGATTCGCCAAGGCACTGCGGGAGCAGAAGGCACTCGCGGTCACCGAGACCACGTTCCGCGACGCCCACCAGTCGCTGCTCGCGACCCGTGTGCGCACCAGCGGTCTGCTCGACGTCGCCGGGCACGTCGCCCGGATGACCCCGGAACTGCTCTCGATCGAGGCGTGGGGCGGTGCCACCTACGATGTGGCGCTGCGGTTCCTGCACGAGGACCCCTGGTACCGGCTGTCGGCGCTGCGTGAGGCCGTGCCCAACATCTGCCTGCAGATGCTGCTGCGCGGCCGGAACACCGTCGGGTACACCCCGTACCCGGAGAAGGTGACGCGGGCGTTCGTCGAGGAGGCCACGAACAGCGGCATCGACATCTTCCGCATCTTCGACGCCCTCAATAACGTCGACCAGATGCGGCCGGCCATCGACGCCGTCCGCGAGACCGGCACCTCGGTCGCCGAGGTCGCCCTGTCCTACACCGGCGACCTGTCGAACCCGAACGAGAAGCTGTACACCCTCGACTACTACCTGCGCCTGGCGGAGGAGATCGTCGAGGCCGGTGCGCACATCATCGCGATCAAGGACATGGCCGGACTGCTCCGCGCCCCGGCCGCCACCACGCTGGTGACCGCGCTGCGGAAGAACTTCGACCTGCCCGTGCACGTGCACACCCACGACACCCCGGGCGGACAGCTCGCGACGTACCTGGCCGCGTGGCAGGCGGGCGCGGACGCCGTCGACGGCGCGTCGGCCGCACTGGCGGGCACCACCAGCCAGCCGGCGTTGTCGGCCATCGTGGCCGCGGCGGCGCACTCGGAGCACGACACCGGCCTGGACCTGCAGGCCGTGTGCGACCTCGAGCCGTACTGGGAGGCGCTCCGCAAGGTCTACAAGCCGTTCGAGTCCGGGCTGCCCGCCCCCACCGGGCGTGTCTACACGCACGAGATCCCGGGCGGTCAGCTGTCGAACCTGCGCACACAGGCAGTGGCCCTCGGGCTCGGCGACAAGTTCGAGGAGGTCGAGGCCAAGTACGCGGCCGCCGACCGGATGCTCGGCCGCCTCGTGAAGGTCACCCCGTCGTCGAAGGTGGTCGGCGACCTCGCCCTGCACCTCGTCGGCTCCGGTGCCTCCACCGAGGAGTTCAGGGAGAACCCCGCGAAGTTCGACATCCCCGACTCGGTGGTCGGGTTCCTGCGCGGCGAACTGGGCACCCCGCCCGGTGGCTGGCCGGAACCGTTCCGCACCCGGGCACTCGAAGGCCGTGGCGACGCCAAGCCCGAGGTGCCGCTGTCCGCGGAGGACGAGAAGGCCCTCGCGGGCACGTCCGCGGAGCGCCGCGCGACGCTGAACCGGCTGCTGTTCCCCGGCCCGACGAAGGAGTTCCTCGAGCACCGGGACAAGTACGGCGACACCTCGCAGCTGTCGGCGAACCAGTTCTTCTACGGACTGCGCCGCGGCGACGAGCACCGGGTCCGCCTCGCGCAGGGTGTCGAGCTGCTCATCGGGCTCGAGGCCATTTCCGAACCCGACGAGCGTGGATACCGCACCGTCATGGCCATCCTCAACGGGCAGTTGCGTCCGGTGTCGGTGCGTGACCGGTCGATCTCCAGTGAGATCCCGGCCGCGGAGAAGGCCGACAAGAACAACCCCGGCCACGTGCCGGCGCCGTTCGCCGGTGTGGTGACCCTCGCCGTCACCGAGGGCCAGCATGTCGCCGCCGGCGACACGATCGCCACCATCGAGGCCATGAAGATGGAAGCGGCCATCACCGCACCCCGCGGTGGCACCGTCTCCCGGCTGGCCATCGGTTCGGTTCAGCAGGTGGAGGGCGGCGACCTCCTCGCCGTCGTGGCGACGGGGGAGTCCGCGAGCGAGTGACTCGGATCATCGCGGGACTCGCAGGCGGTCGACGCCTGCGGGTCCCGCCGAGCGGGACCCGGCCCACCTCGGACCGGGTCCGCGAGGCATTGTTCAGCGCCCTGCACAGCAGGATGGACCTCGAGGGCGCGTCCGTCCTCGATCTCTACGCGGGATCGGGGGCGCTCGGCCTCGAGGCGCTGTCCCGGGGTGCGGATCGCGTCGTCCTCGTCGAGTCCGACTCGAAGGCGACAGGCATCATCAAACACAACGTGACGACGGTCGGCCTGCCCGGCGCGGAAGTCCGCGGCGCCCCGGTGGCCGCGGTGCTCGCGGGCACCGCCGACCGGCCGTACGACCTGGTGATGGCGGATCCGCCGTACGCCGTCGACGATGCGGCGGTGCAGACGGTCCTCGGTCACCTGCGGGTGAACGGCTGGGTCGGCGACGGCTCGATCGTGGTGCTCGAGCGGTCGTCGAGGTCACCCGAGACGGCCTGGCCCGACGGCTTCGCGCCCGTCAAGGCGAAGAAGTACGGTGAGGCGAGAATCGAATTGGCGACCTGCTACGGTCTGGACTCATGACTGGCGCTGTCTGCCCCGGATCCTTCGACCCCGTGACCAATGGCCACCTTGACGTGATCGGCAGAGCTGCCGCGCAGTTCGACGAGGTCATCGTGACGGTCATGGTCAACAAGAACAAGCGTGGCCTTTTCACCGTCGAGGAACGCATCGAGATGCTCGAAGACTCGACCGCCGATCTGCCCAACGTGCGGGTCTCCTCCTGGCACGGCCTGCTGGTGGATTACGCCAAGCAGCAAGGGATCACGGCGATCGTCAAGGGCCTGCGCGGTGCCAACGACTTCGACTACGAGCTGCAGATGGCACAGATGAACCAGAAGCTCAGTGGTGTCGACACCCTCTTCATCCCGACCAACCCCACTTACAGCTACCTGTCGAGTTCGCTCGTGAAGGAAGTGGCCACCTTCGGTGGCGACGTCTCCGACATGCTCCCGGAGAAGGTGCACGCCCGCCTTCTCACGAGGATCGCCGAGCGCGCCGCCGAGAGCAGCTGATACCCGACACACCGGCTGCCAGGACCCGCCCGCGGCGTCCGGTCGTGCAGACTTGCACGAGGAAGGCTGCGCCGACCTGCTGAGGGTCACGGACGATTGGGGTTGCTTGTGTACCGGGTTTTCGAGGCGCTCGACGAACTTGTCGCGATTGTCGAAGAGGCACGCGGCGTACCGATGACCGCCGGCTGCGTGGTTCCCCGCGGCGACGTCCTCGAACTGCTGGACGACGTGCGCGATGCGATTCCCGGTGAACTCGACGACGCCCAGGACGTCCTGGACCACAAGGACAAACTGGTGGGGGACGCCCGCGCCAACGCGGAGAAGACCGTCTCCAGCGCCAACGCCGAAGCGAACTCCACCATCGAGAACGCCCGCGACGACGCCGACCGCATCCTGGCGGACGCGAAGGCGCAGGCCGACCGGATGGTCGCCGAGGCCCGCGCGCACGCCGAGCAGTTGGTCGCCGACGCGCGTGCCGAGGCCGAGTCCTCCGTCGCCGAAGGCCAGCGCGAGTACGACACGCTCACGGGTCGGGCGCGGTCCGAGGCCGATCGCATGATCGAGTCGGGCAAGGCGTCCTACGAGAGGTCCGTCGCGGAGGGCACGGCCGAGCAGGCGCGGCTCGTCTCGCAGACGGAGGTCGTCCAGGCCGCCCACGCCGAGTCGGCCCGGGTGATCGACTCCGCGCACGCCGAATCGGATCGTCTCCGCTCGGACTGCGACCTGTACGTCGACACGAAGCTCGCGGAGTTCGAGGACTTCCTCAACGGCACGGTCCGGTCCGTGGGGCGGGGGCGTCAGCAGTTGCGGACGGGTTCGGGTGTTCCCGACTACGCATCCGACTACGACGTCGACGACCGCCGCGCCGAGCGTCGCCGCTGAGCGGCGGAACCCTCGATCGAATTTGGCTCCACCGCGCTCATTGCGTATCGTGGAGTGGTTGCCCTTTGTCGTTTTCCTTTTCTCGAAAGTGAAGCCTGTTGTCATCCCATCGCCACAGCTCATCGCGTTCCCGTCGGGACGCGGACTTCGTGCTGGACACGGTCAAACTCGGCCGTCGTCCCGGTTCGATGCGCACCGTGGACCGGGTGGTGACGGCGCCACAGCGCATCGGTCTCGACCTGATCGCCATCGAGGAAGGATCGGAGATCGATCTGGATCTCCGGTTGGAGGCCGTATCCGAGGGGGTCCTGGTCACCGGTTCCTTGCGAGCCGACACCGTCGGGGAGTGCTCGAGATGTCTCGAGCCGTTCTCCGGCACGGTGGACCTGACCCTCACGGAACTGTTCGCGTACCCGGACAGCACCACGGAAGAGACCACGGAGGAGGGGGAGGTCTATCACGTCGTCGACGACGAGATCGACCTCGAACCCGTCGTGATCGACGCCGTCGGCCTTGCACTGCCATTGCAGCCGCTCTGCAGTGACGACTGCCAAGGATTGTGCCCAGAATGTGGCGTTCGCCTGGCGATTGCCGAATCTGGCCACGGGCATGACATACTTGATCCTCGCTGGGCTGGTCTTGCAGCCAAATTTGGCGTGGATTCGGAACCCAGCAAGAATCTTGTGAACAACGAAGCCGAGGAGAAGTAGAAGTGGCTGTCCCCAAGCGCAGAATGTCGCGATCCAACACGAGGTCGCGTCGCAGCCAGTGGAAGACCACTGTGCCTACCCTCGTCACCTGCCCCAACCGTGGCTGCGGCGAGAAGACGCTGCCCCACGTCGCGTGCCCGTCGTGTGGCACATACAAGGGCCGCCAGGTCACTGCCGCCGTCTAATTCTCCACGGAGAGGCGTTGTGACGAGCGACATCAGTAATACACCCGCCGGCGGCGAGGAGGATCACGCATCCCTCCTCGCCGCCCTCGGCGTAGAAATCGAGCCTTCACTGCTCACCCTGGCGCTGACGCACCGCTCGTATGCGTACGAGAACGGTGGTCTGCCCACCAACGAGCGTCTCGAGTTTCTCGGTGACTCCGTACTCGGAGTCACCGTCACGGAGAAGCTCTACCTCGCGCACCCCGATAAATCCGAGGGCGACCTCGCGAAGATCCGGGCGAGCATCGTGAACATGCACGCGCTCGCGGAAGTGGCGCGCAGCCTCGGTGAGGGCGGTCTCGGTGCCCATCTCCTACTCGGGAAGGGCGAGGAGATGACCGGCGGCCGCGACAAGCCGAGCATCCTGGCCGACGGCATGGAGTCGATTCTCGGCGCCATCCACCTCGAGCACGGAATCGAGACGGCGCGACGCGTCGTACTCGATCTCTTCAGCGACCTCCTCCAGCGAGCCCCCCGCCTCGGCGCGGGCCTGGACTGGAAGACGAGCCTGCAGGAGCTGACCGCGGAGCGTGGCGTCGGAGTTCCCGCGTACGAGATCACCGCGACGGGTCCGGATCACGACAAGGAGTTCACCGCCACCGTGATCGTCGGCGGCAAGCCCCTCGGCGTCGGTATCGGCCGCTCCAAGAAAGAGGCCGAGCAGAAGGCCGCGAGCACGGCGTGGAACGCGTTGTCCGACGCGGGCCCCGACGTGGCGACCGACGACGTCAGTGCCTGAACTACCCGAAGTCGAGGTGGTCCGGCGCGGACTCGAACGCCACATCGTGGGGGCGTCGATCGATTCCGTGGACATCCTGCACCCGCGGGCGATCCGGCGTCACCTGCCCGGCGCGGCCGACCTCGCCGGACAGCTCACCGGCGAACGTATTGCGGGCGCCGACCGCCGCGGAAAGTATCTGTGGCTGGTCCTCGAACCCAGCACGGTCGCACTCGTGGTCCATCTGGGTATGAGTGGTCAAATGCTCGTGCAGCCACCGGAATTGCCGACCGAGAAGCATCTGCGCATCCGGGCCCGGCTCGATTCCGGTCTCGACCTCCGGTTCGTGGACCAACGGACGTTCGGAGGCTGGGCGCTCGCGCCCCTCGTCGAGGTCGACGGTTCACTCGTGCCGGACTCGGTGGCGCACATCGCCCGCGACCCACTGGATCCGCGTTTCGACCTCGCGGCCACCGTGAAGGTGGTGCGCGGCAAGCACACCGAGATCAAACGTGTGCTGCTGGACCAGACCGTCGTCTCCGGCATCGGCAACATCTACGCGGACGAGGCGTTGTGGCGCGCGCAGATCCACGGAAATCGGCTCACCGACAGGCTGACCGGTCCCCGGATTCGTGCTGTGCTCACCGCCGCCCAGCAGGTCATGCGCGAGGCACTCACCCAGGGCGGCACGTCCTTCGACGCGTTGTACGTGAACGTCAACGGCGAGTCGGGCTACTTCGACCGCTCCCTGTCCGCCTACGGTCAGGAGGATCGCCCGTGCCCTCGCTGCGGCACCGCGATCCGGCGGGAGAAGTTCATGAACCGCTCGTCGTTCAGTTGCCCGAAGTGCCAGCCGGCGCCACGGAGAAGCCCGGCGCGATGACCTGGGTGAGTTCGGCGGGCGCGGGTTCCTCGACGACCTGTCCGTCGGAGTCGTGGCGCGGCGTCGCCTTGGCGTCGAAGTAGTCGCCGCCCTTGCGTTTCACGTCGTCGGTTCCCCATTCGCGGTGGCGGGGAACCGGTGCCATCCTCGGAATGTGCTTGCGGCAGTGGATGTATGCCTCTTCCACGTCCACCACCACCCAGCGTTCGGGGATCCGCCCGCCGGAGTGGTCCACCGGCAGGTCCGCGATCTCGGAGCGAAGGACCTCGTCGTCGACGATCCGGGCCGAACCGTTCACGTGCAGTCCGATGAGGTCCTGCACGAAGTCCACGAGAATGATTCCGACGTGCGGGTTTTCCAGGATGTTGCCGAGGCTCGCCATGACGCCGTTGCCGCGGTACTCCGGGTACGCGAGGGTTTTCGAGTCGATGACGTGCATGAATCCCGGTGTCCCGGCACGCAGGCTGTTGTCGCACTCGCCGGACGCGTCGGCGGTGGCGATGAACGCGATCTCCTGGCGTCCGACGAACTCGATCATCGTCGGATTGAGATGGTCCAGCATCTGATCCGAGTAGAACTTGGCGGCACGATCTTCGGTGCCGTACTCGGATTGGAGTCGGCGTTCTCCCGCACTACCGATCTGGCCCATCTGCATTCCCCGCTACGTCTCGGCGTCATTGGTCGGTTCACCCTACGGCCCACCGGTTCCCACTGCTGAGAATCGGCGTTCACAAATCAGTGGAAACCGGTGCCGCCCACCCGCCTACCTGGCGTTGTGCCCGTCGGTGGCAGGATTGAGCGCATGGCAGAACAGACTTCCGACACGACGGCGCCCACCTCACTGTGGGTCGAGCGAACGGGCACCCGGCTGTACACCGGCCGCAGCTCCCGCGGCGCCGAGGTCCTGATCGGCTCCGAGGGCGTGGAGGGCGTGTTCACTCCCGGGGAACTTCTGAAGATCGCGCTCGCCGCGTGCAGCGGAATGAGTTCGGACTTCCCGCTGTCGCGGCGCCTGGGCGACAACTACGAGGCCACCATCCGGGTGTCCGGCGCCGCCGACCGGGAGAACGAGGTGTACCCGCAGCTCGACGAGGTGCTCGAGCTCGATCTCAGCGAACTCGACGCCGACGCGCAGGAGCGTCTGGTCACGCTCGTGGAGCGGTCGGTCGACAAGGTGTGCACGGTCGGGCGGACACTGAAGGCCGGGACGAAAGTGACGTTGACCGTCGAGAAGGAACAATGATGCGGCGTGAGCTCGCCGCACTCGCGGGCGGGTCGGCGCTCTGCGCCGGTCTGCTCGTGGTCGCGCCGGCCGCGGCCGGGCCCGCGTTCTCGCCCCCCGGCGGCGCCTGCACCCCGTGGTCGGTGTCGGAGGTGACGTCCGGCGCGGGCGTGCTCGAGAACCTGGCCTTCGACGGCGCGGGCACCATGCTGGTGTCGCGGACGGGCCTGGTGGGCGGCGGAGCCCTGGACGGCGTCAGCCCCGACGGCACCGTCACGCCGATCGTGCCCGAGGTCGAGTCGCCGGGCGGGATCGCCGTGGACGGCGCCGACGCGTACTTCGCCACGGGGAATTCCTTCGCCTCCGGGGTCACGGGTTCGGCGGGCGGCACCGTCGACGTCGTGAACATCGACACCGGTGACACGAGCACCGTGGCCGAGGGGCTGGTCATGCCGAACGGGCTCGTCCGGCTGAGCAACGGCGACATCCTCACCGCGCGGAATCTCGGCTCCGGCGCCGGACTGACCCGCGTCCCGGCCGAGGATCCCCACACACCGGAGGTCGTGCGCACCGATCTGGGTACGGTCGACGGACTCGCCGTGCACGACGGCAACGTGTACACGGTCACGACGTTCGACACCACGACCACGCTGCGCATCCTCCGCGAGGACGACCTGCGCGGTCCCGTCGTGTCCGTCGAGTTGCCCGGCTCCGGGCCACTCAACGCGGCCGACGACCTCACCGTCGGACCGGACGGGATCGTGTACGTCGCGTACAACGGCGGCGGCAAGGTGGTCCGCGTCGATCCGGCGACGAGGGAGAGCTGCGCTCTGGCGTCCGGACTGCCCCTCGTGTCCTCGGTGCGCTTCGGCGCCGGACCGGGCTGGGACCCGGACGCGCTCTACGCCACCAGCTTCACCGGGAAAATCTACAAGCTCGAACGGTCGTGACGGACATGGAGAGAATGACCGCATGGGTGCACGGGTACGTGCAGGGCGTCGGATTCCGGTGGTGGACCCGCGCCCGCGCACTCGAACTCGGCCTCGTCGGATACGCGGCCAACCAGAAGGACGGCCGGGTACTCGTCATCGCCGAGGGGCCCCGGGACAAGCTGGACACCCTGCTGACGCTGTTGCGGTCGGGAGACACGCCGGGCGCGGTGGATCTCGTCGTGGAGCAATGGGATTCCCCCCGCGGCGACCTCACCGGGTTCGTCGAACGGTGAACCGAAGGTAAAGTTCTCCGTCATGCATCTGAAGAGTCTGACGCTGAAGGGATTCAAATCCTTTGCGTCCGCAACGACTCTGCGATTCGAGCCGGGAATCACCTGTGTCGTAGGGCCCAACGGGTCGGGTAAGTCCAACGTCGTCGACGCCCTCACCTGGGTCATGGGTGAGCAGGGGGCGAAGGCGCTGCGCGGCGGCAAGATGGAAGACGTCATCTTCGCCGGCACCGCCGGGCGGGCGCCCCTCGGGCGCGCCGAGGTGACGCTGACCATCGACAACTCCGACGGCGCCCTGCCGATCGACTACTCCGAGGTATCGATCACCCGGCGCATGTTCCGTGACGGCGCCGGCGAATACGAGATCAACGGCAGCTCGTGCCGGCTGATGGACGTGCAGGAACTGCTCAGCGACTCCGGTATCGGCCGGGAGATGCACGTGATCGTCGGGCAGGGGCGCCTCGCCGCCATCCTCGAATCGCGCCCGGAAGACCGGCGCGCGTTCATCGAAGAGGCCGCCGGGGTGCTCAAGCACCGCAAACGCAAGGAAAAAGCGGTCCGCAAACTCGACGCGATGCAGGCCAACCTGGCGCGCCTGAACGACCTCACGGCGGAACTGCGGCGCCAGCTCAAACCACTCGGGCGGCAGGCCGAGGTGGCGCGCCGCGCGCAGACCGTGCAGGCCGACCTGCGCGACGCGAAGCTGCGGCTCGCGGCCGACGACCTGGTGACGCGGCGTGAGGAGCTGGCTGACCAGGCGCAGGACGAGAAGGTCGCCCGCGAACAGCACGACCAGGTCACCGAGGCGCTCGACGAGGCCAATCTCGAGCTGGGGCGGCACGAGCAGGAACTGTCGAGGCTCACACCGGGTGCCGAAGCGGCCGCGCAGACGTGGTTCCAGCTGTCGGCGCTCGCGGAGCGCGTCAACGCGACCATCCGCATCGCCCGCGAGCGGGCGCGCCACCTCGACTCCGAGCCGTCCGCGAACCGCGGTCAGGATCCGGACGAGATGGAGGCCCGCGCCGACCGGATCGCCGCGGAGGAAATGGAACTCGTCGAAGCCGTCGAAATGGCCCGCGCGGCGTTGGACGCGGCCAAGGAGCAACTGGCGCTGGGGGAGGAGACCGCTGCCGACGCGGAACGGGCCCACATGGCGGCGGTGCGGGCGATCGCCGACCGCCGGGAAGGCCTGGCCCGGCTGTCCGGGCAGGTCGACACCCTGCGCACCCGCGCCGACTCCGTCGACGCCGAAGTGTCCCGGCTGACCGTCGCGATCGAGGAGGCCCGGCAGCGCGGCGACGCCGCGCAGTCCGAGTTCGAGGTCGTCCAGGACGAGATCGGCGACCTCGACGCCGGTGAACTCGGGCTCGACTCCCACCACGAGCGTGCCGTCGAGGCGCTGCGTCTGATCGCCGAACGCGTCACCGAACTCCAGGCCGAAGAACGCGCCGCCGGGCAGGAAGTGGCGTCGCTGCGCGCCCGGATCGACGCGCTGTCGATGGGCCTCGAACGCAAGGACGGCGCCGGCTGGCTCGTCGAGAACCGGGGCGGGCACGGCATCCGGGGACCGATCGGTGGCCTCATCACCGTCGAGAAGGGGTACGAGGGTGCCGTCGCGGCAGCGATGGGTCCCGCCGCGGACGCCGTCGTCGCCGAATCCCTCGACGCCGCCCGCGGCGCGGTCGGTGCGCTGAAGGAGACGGACAGCGGTCGGGCGTCCCTGGTCATCGGCACCGATCAGGCCGTGGCGAACGGCGGGCACCTGGATTCCGGCGCCCGGTGGGCCGTCGACGTCATCGACTGCCCCGCCGAACTGCGGACCGGGCTCGCGGCTCTTCTGGGCGGAGTGGTCGTGGTCGATTCCCTCGACGACGCCGTCGAACACGTCCGGCGTAGACCCGACGTGCGTGCCGTCACCCGCGACGGTGATCTCCTCGGGGCGGGCTGGATGAGCGGCGGCTCGGACCGCCAGCCGAGCACCCTCGAGGTCCAGGCCGCCATCGACAACTCGGTGCAGGACCTCGCCCGCGCCGAACGTCGCGCCGAGGAATTGTCCGCGGCACTGTCCGGCGCCGTCGCGGAACAGGCCGACCGCCAGGAGAACGCCGAGCAGGCACTGGCCGCGCTGAACGAGTCCGACGCCGCGATGTCGGCCATCTACGAACGCCTCGGCCGCCTCGGCCAGGCCGCCCGCGCCGCGCACGCCGAATCCGATCGACTCATGGCGCAGCGGGACAAGGCCGAGAGCGGTCGCGAGGACACGCTCACCGCGCTGGCCGAACTCGAGGAACGGCTGCGGATGGCGGAACAGGACGCCTCGCCCGCCGGCGCCGACACGGGTGGTTCCGATTCGACGAGCGTCGATCGCGAGACGGCGGCCGCGGCCCTGGCGGAAGTGCGGGCCGTGGAGGTCGAAGCCCGGCTGACCGTGCGCACGGCCGAGGAACGGGCCGAGTCCGTGCGCGGCAAGGCCGATTCGCTGCGCCGCGCCGCCCAGGTGGAACGCGACGCGCGTGCCCGCGCGGAACGCGCGATGAAGGCCCGGCAGAACGCCGCCGCCGTCGCAGCGGCGGTCGCCGAGTCCGGACAGCGGGTTGCCGAGCACCTCGGAGAGGTCGTCGACTCCGCGATGGCGCACCGGGACGAACTCGCCCGGGCCCGCACCGAGCGGACGACCCAACTCGAACAGGTGAAGGAGAGGGTGCGTCAGCTGACCGGACAGCTGGCGTCGCTCACCGACGCCGTGCACCGCGACGAGGTGGCCCGCGCCCAGGCCGCACTGCGCATCGAACAACTCGAGGAGGCGATCCTCGACCAGCACGGGATCGGCCTGGACGATCTGATCGCCGAATACGGTCCCGATGTCGCGCTGCCGCCGTCCGCACTCGAGATGGAGGAGTACGAGCAGGCGAAGGAGCGCGGCGAACAGGTCACGATGCCCGCACCGGTTCCGTACGACCGAACCACGCAGGAACGTCGCGCCAAACGTGCCGAGAAGGACCTGGCGACGCTCGGGAAGGTCAACCCGCTGGCGCTCGAGGAGTTCRCCGCGCTCGAGGAGCGCTACAACTTCCTCTCGACACAGCTCGAGGACGTGAAGACCGCCCGCAAGGACCTCCTCGGTGTCGTCGCCGACGTCGATGCCCGTATTCTGCAGGTGTTCACCGAGGCCTACGCGGACGTCGAACGCGAATTCGTCCAGGTCTTCGCGAAACTGTTCCCCGGCGGCGAGGGCAGGCTGGTGCTCACCGACCCGTCCGACATGCTGACAACCGGCATCGAGGTGGAGGCCCGGCCGCCCGGCAAGAAGGTCAAACGGCTGTCGCTGCTCTCCGGTGGTGAGAAATCGCTCACGGCCGTGGCGATGCTCGTGGCGATCTTCCGCGCCAGGCCGTCTCCGTTCTACGTGATGGACGAGGTGGAAGCCGCGCTGGACGACACCAACCTGCGTCGCCTCATCGGGTTGTTCGAGCAGCTGCGGGAGAAGTCCCAGCTGATCGTCATCACCCACCAGAAGCCGACGATGGAGGTGGCCGACGCGTTGTACGGCGTCAGCATGCGCGGCGACGGCATCACCACTGTCATCTCCCAGCGACTCCGTGGCCAGGACATGGCGGCCGCAGACGCCTGATTCCGGCACCGACGGGGACCGTGCGCCCGGCGAGGCAGTGCGCGACGGAATCCGGAGCCTGAAACAATGGGCGGCGTGACTACCGGAGCTTGGATTGCCATCGCGGCCGCACTGGCCGTACTTCTCGTCGTTCTCGTCGTCGGGTCCCTGCTGTATCGGCGTCGCCGAATCTCTCTCAAGGCGCCGGACACCCCGCAGGTCACCACGGCGGAGAAGGACCGTTCGGGCAGTTATCGCGCCGACGGCGGCTTCAACTTCAGCCAGGGGTCGACGGCGACGGCGCMGCCCCGCGAGGTGGTGCCGAAGCCGGTGCTGCCCGAACCGGTGCCGGAACCCGCGGTCACCCCCGAACCGGAGGTCGTGGCGCCTCCGGAGCCGGAGAAGGCCCCCGCGCCGGAGAAGGCACCCGAAAAGGCACCACAGAAGCCGACTGCCCCGCCGGAGCCGGTCACGTACGAACCGGTGGTCTCCCCGGAGGTCGAACCGGAACCCCAGGTCGCGCCCACTCCCGAGCCCGAACCGGCTCCCGCGGCACCCGCGCTCGACGTCATCGCTCCCACCGAAGGCCGCCTCGACCGTCTGCGTGGGCGTCTGTCCCGTTCGCAGTCTGCGGTGGGTAAGAGCCTCCTGGGACTGCTCGGCGGCGGCGACCTCGACGAGGACTCCTGGGAAGAGGTGGAGGACACGCTCCTCATCGCCGACCTCGGTTCGGCGACCACCACGAAGATCGTCACGTCGCTGCGTGAGCAGATGGCATCGCGCAGTGTCCGGACCGAGGCCGATGCCCGTGCACTGCTGCGTGAAGTCCTGGTCTCCGAACTCCGTCCGGAACTCGACCGCTCCATCCGCGCCCTTCCACACGACGACCACCCGGCGGTCCTGCTCGTCGTCGGCGTGAACGGCACTGGCAAGACCACCACCACGGGCAAGCTCGCACGTGTCCTCGTGGCCGACGGCAGGCGCGTCCTGCTGGGCGCTGCCGACACGTTCCGTGCGGCCGCCGCAGACCAGTTGCAGACGTGGGCCGAACGGGTCGGCGCCGAAGTGGTGCGCGGGAAGGAAGCCGCGGATCCGGCGGCCGTCGCGTTCGACGCGGTGGCCAAGGGGATCGACAACGGCGTCGACGTCGTGTTGATCGACACCGCGGGCAGGCTGCACACCAAGACGGGCCTGATGGACGAGCTCGGCAAGGTCAAGCGGGTCATCGAGAAGAAGGCGTCGGTCGACGACGTCCTCCTGGTCCTCGACGCGACCATCGGCCAGAACGGCCTGGCGCAGGCGCGAGTGTTCGCCGAGGTCGTCGACATCACCGGTGTCGTGCTCACCAAGCTCGACGGCACCGCCAAGGGCGGCATCGTGTTCCAGGTTCAGCACGAACTCGGGGTCCCGGTGAAGCTCGTCGGACTCGGTGAAGGTGCCGACGATCTGGCGCCGTTCGAGCCGGGCGCCTTCGTCGACGCGTTGCTCGGTTAGCGGGGATCCCGCGGTCTTCTCGGGGGCACGGACGGCTCCGGGGACCTGAAACCGACTGCAAATCGCCTGGCGAAACGTGTACGCAACAAAATAGGCCAATGCGTTCACGCGCGCGAAACAGTGCAGTGGCACAGCCGAAACACCAACTGAGCACCCTTCTTCTCAGGTCGTCAGCCGCAACCGGCTGGGCAGAGAAGGAGGAGGCTCAAGGTGGATTTCCCCACTATCGGTGCACCGGACACCGGGGACACAGCGTGGATGCTGACCAGCGCCGCGCTCGTGTTGCTCATGACTCCGGGTCTTGCGTTCTTCTACGGCGGCATGGTGCGGGCCAAGAGCGTGCTGAACATGCTCATGATGAGCATCAGCGCGATGGGTGTCGTCGGCATCCTGTGGGTTCTCTACGGCTACTCCATGGCGTTCGGAGAGGACAAGGGGAACCTTGTCGGTGATCCGTTCCAGTACTTCGGCCTCAAAGGACTGATCGGCGGGTCCTACCTCGCCGAGACCGACGACGCCGGTTCGGTCATCGCCGATTCCGCGATCCCGCTCGTCGGCACCATCCCCGCGACGGTGTTCGTCGCGTTCCAGGCCATGTTCGCGATCATCACAGTCGCCCTCATCTCGGGTGCCGTCGCAGATCGCCTGCGGTTCGGTTCCTGGCTGCTGTTCGCCGGGCTCTGGGCGACGGTCGTGTATTTCCCCGTGGCGCACTGGGTCTTCGCCTTCGACGGCGTCACCGCCGAGACCGGCGGGTGGATCGCCAACAAACTCGCCGCGGTCGACTTCGCGGGTGGTACCGCTGTCCACATCAACGCCGGCGCCGCAGGCCTCGTTCTCGCGATCATCCTCGGCAAGCGCAAGGGATGGCCGGGAACCCCGTTCCGTCCGCACAACCTGCCCTTCGTGATGCTCGGCGCAGGCCTGCTGTGGTTCGGCTGGTTCGGCTTCAACGCTGGTTCGGCCGTCGGTTCCAACGGAATCGCGGGCGCAACCTTCATCACGACGGTGATCGCAACGTGCGCGGCGATGCTCGCCTGGCTCCTGGTCGAGCGTATTCGCGACGGCCACGCCACCACGCTCGGCGCGGCTTCCGGAATCGTGGCCGGCCTGGTCGCCATCACGCCTTCCTGCTCTTCGGTGAACGTCCTCGGCGCACTCGCGATCGGCGTCGTGGCCGGCGCACTCTGCGCGCTCGCCGTCGGACTCAAGTTCCGCTTCGGGTTCGACGACTCGCTCGATGTCGTCGGTGTTCACCTGGTCGGTGGCATCGTCGGAACGCTGATGGTCGGCCTGGTCGCGACGGCCGAGGCGCCCGCGGGTGTTGTCGGACTGTTCTATGGTGGAGGCCTCGACCAACTCTGGCGTCAGGCAGTGGGCGCCGGAGCAGTACTGCTTTACTCGCTCGTCGGTACGGCCGTCGTCGCATTGATCGTGAAGTTCACGATCGGGCTGCGGCTCAGCGACGAGGGTGAATCACTTGGAGTGGACGAGTCGGAACACGCAGAAACCGCCTACGATTTCGCCGCTCTCGGCGGAAACTCGGCAGCCGCTCGTGTATCCGGCAAGGAGGGATGAGGAAATGAAGCTGATCACAGCAATTGTCAAGCCGTTCACTCTGGAGGACGTCAAGACGGGACTCGAGCAGGCGGGCGTCCTCGGCATGACTGTCAGTGAGGTTCAGGGGTACGGCCGGCAGAAGGGCCACACCGAGGTCTACCGAGGCGCCGAGTACTCGGTCGATTTCGTACCGAAGGTCCGGGTCGAGGTCGTCGTGGACGACGCTGCTGTGGACAAGGTCGTCGAGGTGATCGTCGAGGCGGCACGCACCGGCAAGATCGGTGACGGCAAGGTGTGGGTCTCACCGGTCGAGTCGGTCATCCGGGTACGCACCGGGGAACGCGGCGCGGATGCGCTCTGACCCCAACGGGTCCGGTAAGACCGGCCCTGGTCCCGTCGCCAAGGCGACGGAACCAGGGCCGGTTGCGTCAGGCGGATCGGACGAAGCGGCGGACCTGGCCCGCGCACGCAGGCAACTGCTCACCGGCGGCCCCGAGACCGGCCCCGGCACAAGGAATCCGGCAGGTCACGGACGTCGGCTCGACGCGGCGGCGCTGCGTCACGCGCTCGTCGACCTGCACGAGTTCTGGTTGACCACAAAGGGTGCCGAACTCGGCATCAAACCGGACAGCGGGTTCGCGCTCGTCGCGGTCGGAGGGCTCGGCAGGCGGGAGATGCTGCCGTACTCGGATCTCGACCTCCTCCTGCTCCACGACGACATGGATCCGGCGGTGGTCTCGCAGGTGGCCGACCAGCTCTGGTATCCGTTGTGGGACGCGCACATCAAGCTCGACCACAGCGTCCGCACCATCCCTCAGGCACTGCAGGTGGCGGACACGGACATCACCGCAGCCCTGGGAATGCTCGAGGCGCGCCACATCGTCGGCGACGTCGAGCTGACCAATCTGCTCATCAGCGGGGTGCGCAGGCAGTGGCGCACCGACATCCGCAACCGCTTCGACGGCCTCATCGAACAGACGCAGGCCCGCTGGGAACGCAGCGGCCAGATCGCCCACCGCGCCGAGCCCGACCTCAAGAGCGGTCGTGGTGGACTGCGGGACGTGCAGTTGCTCAACGCGCTGTCCATCGCGCAGCTCACCGACGGCATGCCCGGACTCGGTCCGGAGTCGCCCGGCGGGGGACTGGCGCTCGCGCATCGGCGGCTCCTCGACGTCCGCACTGAACTGCACCGGGTGGCGGGACGCTCGCGCGATCAGTTGCGGGCGCAGGACGCCGACGAGATCGGCGCCGCACTCCGGATCGGCGATCGGTTCGACCTCGCGCGCATGCTCAGCGACGCCGCGCGCACCATCAGCTACTCCGTCGACGTCGGGGTGCGGACGGCAGGCCATGCACTGCCGCGGCGCGGACTGGCGCGGTTGCGCCGACCACCGGTGCGGCGGCCCCTCGACGAGGGAGTCGTCGAGCACGCCGGTGAAGTGGTGCTGGCCCGCGACGCCCGGCCCACGAAGGATCCCGGCCTCGTGCTGCGGGTCGCGTCCGCGTCGGCGACGACGGGGATGCCGATGTCGGCGTCCACTCTGAATCGCCTGGCCGACAACGCCCCCGAGCTGCGTGAGCCGTGGCCGAAGGAGGCCCTGAACGACCTGCTGGTGATGCTCGGTTCCGGTAGCCGTGCCGTCGCCGCGATCGAGGCCCTCGATCGCACCGGACTGTGGGGGAGGCTGCTTCCCGAGTGGGGTGCCGTCCGGGACCTGCCGCCGCGGGACGCGGTGCACACGTGGACGGTGGATCGCCACCTCGTCGAGACCGCGGCCTACGCGAGTGGGTTCACCACCCGCGTCGCCCGCCCGGATCTGCTGATGCTCGGCGCGCTGCTGCACGACATCGGCAAGGGCCGCGGCGGCGACCACAGTGTGGTCGGCGCGGAACTGGCCACCCAGATCGGCAAGCGGCTCGGTTTGTGGCCGTCCGACGTCGCGCTGCTGACGGCGATCGTGCGCCATCATCTTCTGCTGCCGCACACCGCGACGCGGCGGGACCTCGACGATCCCGAGACGGTCGAGAGGGTGGTGGAGGCGCTCGGTGGTGACGGCGTTCTGCTGGAATTGCTGCACGCGCTGGCGGAGGCGGATTCACTGGCGACCGGTCCCGGGGTGTGGGGCGACTGGAAGTCCTCGCTCATCGGGGAACTCGTGCGCCGCTGCCGTCTGGTCATGGCGGGGGAGGTGCTTCCCGCACCCGATCCGCTCGATCCGGAGCACGTCGCTCTGGCGGCGACGGGGGGTGTGCACGTCGCACTGGTCCCCGCCGACAGTCCGCATACGTTTGTGGTCACGGTCATCGCGCCCGACCAGCGCGGTCTGCTGTCGAAGGCGGCGGGCGTGCTCGCGCTGCATTCCCTGCGGGTCTACTCCGCCTCGCTGGGCGGTGCCGAGGGTTCGGCGGTCAACTCGTTCGTCGTGTCCCCGCGGTTCGGGGCGCCGCCGCAGGCGGGACTGCTGCGGCAGGAGCTGATCCGCGCACTGGCGGGGGAGCTGAACCTCCTGGAGATGCTGACCGCCAAGGAGGAAGAGGCTCGCGAGAGCCAGCGCGTGGCCGCCGTCGAGGAACGGGGCGAGGCCGCGGTTCCGGTGCAGTACGCGCAGGCGCCGCCGCGGGTCATCTGGTTCGACACGGCGTCGCCCGGCGAGGTGATCCTCGAGCTCAGGGCCGAGGACCGGCTGGGGCTGCTGTGCAGGCTGGCCGACGCGTTCGACACGTGCGGCGCGGACGTCCGGTGGGCGCGGGTGACCACTCTGGGTTCGTCGGTGATCGACTCGTTCTGCCTCGATGTCGGCGGCGGGGACACCCGGGCGAGCCGGGAACAGGTCGAGAGCGCGATCCTCGGCGTCGTCCCGCTCACCAAGCCGAAGAAACGGGAGGGCAGCGGGGGAGAATGAACGACCGGACGTGAGCGGCTAGGCTGGTGCCCGAGAATATCCACCGCACACTCGTATGACTTCAGGAGCGCACTCGGTGTTCGAATCCCTTTCCGACAGGTTGACCGGAGCCCTCAAGGATCTGCGTGGCAAGGGTCGCCTTTCCGGAGCCGACATCGATGCCACCTGCCGTGAGATCCGGTTGGCCCTGCTCGAGGCAGACGTCGCGCTGCCCGTCGTCCGCTCGTTCATCGCCAAGATCAAGGAACGCGCCAAGGGCGTCGAGGTCTCGGCGGCGCTGAACCCGGCGCAGCAGGTCGTCAAGATCGTCAACGAGGAACTCGTCGGGATCCTCGGTGGCGAGACCCGCCGGCTGGTGTTCGCCAAGACACCGCCGACGGTCATCATGCTCGCCGGTCTGCAGGGTTCCGGTAAGACCACCCTCGCGGGCAAGCTCGCGAAGTGGCTGCGCGACCAGGGGCACACCCCGCTGCTCGTCGCCTGCGACCTGCAGCGTCCCGGCGCCGTCACCCAGCTCCAGATCGTCGGTGAGCGCGCGGGCGCCACGGTGTTCGCGCCGCACCCCGGCACGTCCATCGGCGGCGGCGACAACGAGCTGGGCATCACTGCGGCCGACCCGGTCGAGGTGGCCCGGGCCGGTGTCGAGGAAGCCCGCACCAAGCAGTTCGACGTGGTCATCGTCGACACCGCGGGTCGCCTGGGTATCGACGCCGACCTGATGGCGCAGGCCGCGGGGATCCGCGACGCCGTGAACCCCGACGAGACGATCTTCGTTCTCGACGCAATGATCGGTCAGGACGCGGTCAGCACCGCCGAGGCGTTCCGCGAAGGTGTCGGATTCACCGGTGTCGTGCTCACGAAGCTCGACGGCGACGCCCGCGGTGGCGCCGCGCTCAGCGTCCGCGAGGTCACCGGGCAGCCCATCCTGTTCGCGTCCACGGGTGAGAAGCTCGAAGACTTCGACGTCTTCCACCCCGACCGCATGGCCAGCCGCATCCTCGGCATGGGTGACGTGCTCAGCCTCATCGAGCAGGCGGAGCAGGTCTTCGACCAGAAGCAGGCCGAGGCCACCGCGCAGAAGATCGGCTCCGGCCAGCTGACCCTCGAAGACTTCCTCGAGCAGATGATGGCCGTCCGCAAGATGGGTCCCATCGGCAACCTCCTGGGCATGCTCCCGGGTGCGGGGCAGATGAAGGACGCTCTGGCGAACGTCGACGAGAAGCAGCTCGACCGGGTGCAGGCGATCATCCGCGGTATGACTCCCGCCGAGCGCGACGACCCGAAGATCATCAACGCGTCCCGCCGCCTGCGGATCGCCAACGGTTCCGGCGTGAAGGTCTCCGACGTCAATCAGCTCGTGGACCGCTTCTTCGAGGCCCGCAAGATGATGGCCGCGATGGCCGGGCGCATGGGCATGCCGGGTGCCCGCAAGCCGCAGCGCAGCAAGAAGGGCAAGAAGGGCAAGAAGGGCGGCAAGGGGCCGACGCCGCCGAAGGTGCGCGGAGGATTCCCCGGTGGCCTGCCCGGCGGGTTCCCGGGTATGCCGCCCGGAGGTCTCCCCGCGGGGATGCCCGACCTGTCGAACATGCCTAAGGGCCTCGACGAGTTGCCGCCCGGACTGGAGGGCATCGACCTGTCCCAGCTGAAGCTGCCGAAGAAGTAGCCGATGGCTGCACTGCATTTCCGGGGCACCGGTCTGCCCGACGAACAGCCGGTCGAGTTCTGGGTCGACAGCGGTGTGATCTCGACGGAGCCGATTCCCGGCGCCGATACTGTCTGCGAGTCTGGGTGGATCGTTCCCGGTCTCGTCGACGCCCACTGCCACGTCGGCATCCGGTTCGGCGGCGGTGGTGGTGAGAGCGTCGAGGGGTTGATCACGCAGGCGGAGACCGAGCGCGACTGCGGTGTCCTGCTGATTCGCGACGCCGGTTCGCCGGTCGACACCCGCTTCGTCGACGACCGCCCCGACCTGCCGAGGATCGTCCGCGCCGGGCAGCACATCGCCGCCCCCAAGCGATACATCCGCGGACTGCCGGTCGATCTCGAGGACGAGTCGCAGCTGCCGGACGAGGTGGTGCGCCAGGCCCGGGCCGGCGACGGGTGGGTCAAGCTCGTCGGCGACTGGATCGACCGCGCCGCGGGCGACCTGGCGCCGTTGTGGAGCGATGACATCCTGGTCGAGGCGATTGCGGCGGCGCACCGCGAAGGGGCTCGCGTCACCGCGCACGTCTTCGCGGAGGATGCGCTCCCGGGTCTGATCAACGCCGGGATCGACTGCATCGAGCACGGCACCGGGCTGACCGACGAGACGATCGAGCTGATGGTTTCGCACGGGACCGCGCTCGTCCCGACGCTGATCAACATCGCGACGTTCCCGGAGATCGCCGAGTCCGCCTCGCGGTTCCCGGTCTACGCCGCGCACATGCGCGACCTGCACTCACGGGTGAAGGACACGGTCGGCGCCGCGCACGACGCGGGGATCCCGATCTACGCAGGCACCGACGCGGGCGGATCCATCGTCCACGGACGCATCGCCGACGAAGTCGAGGAACTGAAGGCGGTAGGGCTGACCCCGTCCGAAGCGCTCGGCGCCGCGTGCTGGGATGCGCGCGCGTGGTTGGGGCATCCGGGTGTCGAAGCGGGTGCGCCCGCGGATCTGCTGGTCTTCCGGAACGACCCGCGCGCGAGCAGCGACACCCTCGCCGCGCCCGACGTAGTGGTGTTGCGGGGCGTCGTCGTCAAGACCCGGTGACCTGGTTTCCCCCGGACGGGGTTCGTCTGGCAGAATGAACCGCTGTTCGTCGCATCCGGTTACGCACCGCGCGGCGGTCACAGATTAGAGGCAAAACCGGGCGCGCTATTCCTGCGCGTCGCCGAATTGCACGTGACACGTGGGCACATTCGTGTGCGCACTGAAGGAGAAGTACAGCAGTGGCTGTCAAGATCAAGCTCACCCGCCTCGGCAAGATCCGGAACCCGCAGTACCGCATCGTCGTCGCCGACTCCCGCACGCGCCGCAACGGCCGTGCAATCGAGACCATCGGCAAGTACCACCCCAAGGAAGAGCCCTCGCTGATCGAGGTCGATTCCGAGCGCGCGCAGTACTGGCTCGGCGTCGGCGCCCAGCCCACCGAGCCCGTCGAGGCCATCCTCAAGATCACCGGTGACTGGCAGAAGTTCAAGGGCCTGCCGGGCGCCGAGGGCACCCTCCGCGTCAAGGAAGCCAAGCCGTCCAAGCTGGAGCTGTTCCAGGCTGCGCTCGCGCAGGCCGAGAACGAGCCCGTCGGCGAGGCCATCACGCCCAAGAAGAAGAAGGCGAAGGCCGAGGACGCCGACGCTCCCGCCGAGGCAGCTGCAGAGTCCGAGGCTGCTGACAAGTGAGTGCCGTCGTCGCCGATGCCGTGGAGCACCTCGTTCGTGGCATCGTCGCCAACCCCGACGACGTTCGTGTCGAGCTGATCACCGGGCGTCGGGGGCGCACTGTCGAGGTGCACGTCAACCCTGACGATCTCGGCAAGGTCATCGGCCGCGGTGGTCGCACCGCGACCGCTCTGCGCACGCTGGTCTCCGGTATCGGTGGCCGCGGGATCCGTGTCGACGTCGTCGACACCGACCAGTAGAGGCCTTACAACAGTGGAGCTCGTGATCGGCCGTGTCGCCAAGTCGCACGGCATCAAGGGTGAGATCGTGGTCGAGGTTCGCACCGACGAACCCGAGGATCGATTCGCCGTGGGTGCCGTGCTGCGGGGACACAAGCCGCGCGAGCAGACTGTGAACACGTACACGGTGGAAGCCGCCCGGGAGCATTCCGGGCGGCTTCTGCTGCGCCTCGAGGGCGTCCCGGATCGCACCGCCGCGGATGCCCTGCGGGGCACGTTGTTCGTCATCGACAGCGCCGAACTCGTGCCCTCCGACGACCCCGACGAGTTCTACGATCACGAACTCGAGGGACTGTCGGTGCGCCTCGCGGACGGCACCGAGGTGGGTACCGTCATCGAGGTATTGCATTCCGCGGCAGGCGAATTGCTCTCGATCCGTCGATCCGGTGAACAGTCCGGCGAACTTCTGGTCCCGTTCGTGGCCGCGATCGTCACGTCGGTGTCCGTGGCCGACGGCGTCGTCCTGATCGATCCGCCGGAAGGGCTGCTCGATCCCGACTTCGGTGAATCCGCCGACGGGAAGTGAGTCGGTAGGCATGCGCCTCGACGTGGTCACCATCTTTCCCGAATACCTCGAACCGCTTCGCGCGGCGTTGCTCGGCAAGGCCATCGACAAGGGCCTCATCTCGGTCGAGGTGCACGATCTGCGGGATTGGACGCACGACGTCCACAAGGCGGTCGACGATTCGCCGTACGGCGGCGGGCCGGGGATGGTCATGAAACCCACCGTGTGGGGGCCCGCGCTGGACGATGTCCTCACCGCCGGCGGCGAGAACACCGACACGCTGCTCGTCGTCCCCACACCCGCCGGTGTCCCCTTCACGCAGGCCACCGCCGAGCGCTGGGCGGGGGAGAAGCACATCGTCTTCGCCTGCGGGCGTTACGAAGGCATCGATCAGCGGGTGTTCGACGACGCCGCCCGCCGGGTGCGCGTCGAAGAAGTGAGCATCGGCGACTACGTCCTCATCGGCGGGGAGGCGGCCGTGCTGGTGATGACGGAGGCGTTCGTGCGCCTGATTCCCGGAGTCCTCGGCAATCAGCAATCGCACCAAGAGGATTCGTTTTCCGACGGCCTCCTCGAAGGTCCCAGCTACACCCGGCCCGCCACGTGGCGCGGACTCGACGTCCCGCCCGTCCTCCTGTCGGGCGATCATGCGAAGGTGGCGGCGTGGCGACGCGAGCAGTCGCTGCACCGCACCGCCGAGCGTCGTCCGGACCTGTTGCCCTGAAACGTTTTCCGGGACCGGGGGCTAACCCTGGGGCTGCGTCCAGTCGTCGACGACCCCGGTGGGGAACAGGGACTTCACGATCCCGGTCATCGTGTCCCGTGCGTGCTGCGCACTCGAATCCTCGGTGACATCGGTGATCGCGGTGTCCGGATACGACTCCTCGTCGTCCTCGTACCGGATGTCCTCCCGCGACGCGACCGCCACGATGTAGCGGTTGTCCTCCCCGATCACCCCGGTCGACGCGTGGATCCACCGGTCACCCACACAGCACATCCAGCCCTGCTTCACCCCGATGACGTTCTCGCCCGGCAACCCGTCGGGGATGCCGAACCGCTGGTCGTAGCCGTCGATGCCCTCGGGTGTCGACGCGCGCAGGTAGCCCACGAACTCGGCGATGCGCCCGGGGCCGAGGCCGTCACGGTCGTCGAGGAGCCCGGTGTAGAACGTAACGAGGTCAGCGGCCGTCGTCTCGGTGTTCCACCACAACCCGTCCCCGGGCGGTGCGGTGGCGGCGAGTCCGTATCGCCGCGCGATGTCGACGACCAGGTCCGAGCCGCCGAGATCGTCCCAGAGGGTGTTGGCCGCGTCGTCGTCGGAGGATTCGAGCATCCGCTTCAGGAGGAGACGGTCGAAGTCGGACAACGGCCGCTCACCGAGCGCGTCGAGGTGATACATCTGGGCGGCGACGAAGAGCTTGGCCAGCGACGCCGTTTCGACCGGTTCGGTGGCGGCGTCCTCCAGATAGCTGCCGGTGGCACGGTCCAGGACGGCAATCGACACGTCGGCGCCGCGCTCGGCGGCCGCCGTCGCGACTGCCGCCGAGATGCGTTCGGCGAGGGGTGCGGAGACGGGAACCCGCGCGGAGGGGAACGGCTCGGGGCTCACGGTCACGCCGTCACCGGCGGGTTCCTCGGCGGGGAGAACGTCGGGGGTGGCGACCGCCGGTGAGGTCACCGGGATGTCGACCACGGAGTTCGTCTCGGTCGGGATGGTGCAGGCCTGCGTCGCACCCAGCAGGAGGACCATGACCGTCAGGCAGCGGATCAGCCTGGACATGAAATTCTCCCGAGATTTCCGTGACGGCCTCACCGCCGACGATATTGTCCCAGAGTAGCGGTAGGGTCCATTTCCGTGACTCTCAAGACCGTGAACCAGCGCATTGCCGAGGAGCTCGACGTCCGGGAGGGACAGGTCGCGGCCGCCGTGGACCTCCTCGACGGCGGAGCGACCGTGCCCTTCATCGCCCGGTACCGCAAGGAAGTCACCGGAACGCTCGACGACGCTCAGCTCCGCCAGCTCGAGGAACGACTGCGGTACCTGCGGGAACTGGACGAGCGCCGGGACGCCGTGCTCGAGTCGATCGATTCGCAGGGCAAGCTCGACGATCAGCTCCGCGGGCAGATCATGACCGCCGACACGAAGGCGCGCCTCGAGGACATCTACCTGCCGTTCAAGCCGAAGCGGCGCACCAAGGCGCAGATCGCACGCGAAGCCGGTCACGAGCCCGTCGCCGACGCGCTGATCACCGATCCCAGGGCCGATCCGGCGTCCTACACGGCGGAACAGCTCGAGGGTGCGCGCGCGATCCTCGTCGAACGCTTCGCCGAGGACGCCGACCTGGTGGGCGAGCTCCGTGAGCTGATGTGGACCCGCGGGCAACTGGTGTCCGCAGTCCGTAAGGGCAAGGAAACCGAGGGCGCGAAGTTCGCCGACTACTTCGAGTTCTCCGAACCGTTCGGCAAGCTCCCCTCACACCGGATCCTCGCGGTTCTGCGCGGCGAGAAGGAAGAGGTGCTCTCGCTCACCCTGGCACCCGACACGGAAGAAGCCGTCCCGGGCGAGCCCACCGTCTACGAGGGCCGGATCGCCGGACGGTTCGGCATCGCCGACCGCGGCCGACCGGCCGACCGGTGGCTCCTCGACACCGTGCGGTGGGCGTGGCGCACCAAGATGATCGTCACCCTGGGCATCGACACCCGGATGCGGCTGCGGCAGTCGGCGGAGAAGGACGCCGTCGACGTGTTCGCCACCAACCTGCGCGACCTGCTTCTGGCGGCGCCGGCAGGCACCCGCGCCACGATGGGCCTGGACCCCGGTTTCCGGACCGGCACCAAGGTCGCGGTCGTGGACGCCACCGGCAAGGTGGTGGCCCACGAGACGATCTACCCGCATCAGCCGCAGAACAAGTGGGACGCCTCCCTGGCCACACTCGCCGGCCTCGTCGCCAAGCACGGCGTGGAGCTGATCGCCATCGGGAACGGCACCGCCTCCCGGGAGACGGACGCGCTCGCGAGCGAGCTGATCGCCAAGTCCGGCGCCACCAACCTGACGAAGATCGTCGTGTCCGAGGCCGGCGCATCCGTGTATTCGGCGTCCGCGTACGCCTCGGCGGAACTGCCGAACCTCGACGTGTCGATCCGCGGCGCCGTCTCCATCGCCCGGCGTCTGCAGGATCCCCTCGCCGAACTCGTGAAGATCGACCCGAAGTCGATCGGCGTCGGCCAGTACCAGCACGACGTGTCGGAGACACTGCTCGCACGTTCGCTCGGCGCCGTCGTCGAGGACGCGGTGAATGCGGTCGGCGTCGACGTCAACACCGCGTCCGTGCCGCTGCTGTCCCGCGTGTCCGGCATCGCCGGGTCCCTGGCCGAGAGCATCGTCGCGCACCGCGACCAGAACGGCCCGTTCCGCAGCCGCAAGGGTCTCAAGGACGTCGCGCGACTCGGGCCGAAGGCGTTCGAGCAGTGCGCCGGCTTCCTGCGCATCCCCAACGGCGACGACCCACTCGACGCGTCCAGCGTCCACCCCGAGGCCTACCCGGTGGTGCGCAAGATCGTCGAATCCAGCGGCACCGGCGTGCGCGAGATCATCGGCAACACGTCCGCGCTGCGCAGTCTGAACCCTGCCGACTTCGTCGACGACCGGTTCGGACTCCCGACCGTCACCGACATCATCGGTGAACTCGAGAAGCCCGGCCGTGACCCCCGCCCGGAATTCAAGACGGCCACGTTCGCGGCAGGCATCGAGAAGGTGTCGCACCTGAAGCCCGGAATGACCCTCGAGGGCGTCGTCACCAACGTGGCGGCGTTCGGCGCGTTCGTCGACATCGGTGTCCACCAGGACGGCCTCGTCCACGTGTCGGCGATGTCCCACAACTTCGTCAAGGACCCGCGGGACGTCGTGAAGTCCGGTGACGTGGTGACGGTGAAGGTCCTCGAGGTCGACGAGGCGCGTCAGCGCATCGGGTTGACGCTGCGACTCGACGACGAGGTCGGGGCGGGCGGCCGCAAGAACGACGGGCCCCGCGGTGGCGGGCAGCGGCAGGACCGGCGGGGAGGCGGGCAGCCGCAGGACCGGCGCGGCGGAGGCAAGCCGCAGCAGCAGGGTGGACGCGACCGCGGGCGGGACAATCGCCCGGCGCCCGGCGGGTCGATGGCCGACGCGCTGCGAAAGGCGGGGTTCGGCAAGTAGGAGGTCACCATCCCGACACGAGCGACCACTTTCCCGTGGAGTGACCAGTTCTTTACTGGGATAGTGGATGCCGATGTACGAATGGCTGGATAGGGAAATCGTCGGGCACGGGCGCCTGCCTCTGCTCTTTTTCCTGCTCGGGTTTCTCGCGGCATTCCTCTTCATCCGGCTGAGCGTGCGGATGATCCGCGCCGAGGTCTCGTGGTGGCCGGGCAACGTGAAACCCGGCGGGCACCACGTCCACCACGTGGTGTTCGGCGTCGTGACGATGCTCATGTCCGGTGTCGCCCTCATCGCCGTGTACGAGGACGGCACCCAGACCACCGGCGCCGTCCTCGCCACGTTCTTCGGGATCGGCGCCGCGCTGGTGCTGGACGAGTTCGCGCTGATCTTCTACCTGCAGGACGTGTACTGGGCGGACGAGGGCCGGACGTCCGTCGATGCCGTGTTCGTCGCGATCGCCGTCACCGGTCTGCTGCTCCTCGGGCTCCGTCCGCTCGAACTGATCAACGTCACCGACTTCCGGGACTCCCCGGATCCCTGGGTACGGGTAGCGATCGCGCTGTCTTCGGTGATCAACCTGCTCATCGCGGCGGTGGTGCTGCTCAAGGGGAAGATCTGGACCGGACTGCTCGGATTGTTCGTCTTCCCGATCCTGCTGATCGGGGCGCTCCGGCTGAGCAGGCCGAGCGCGCCGTGGGCACGGTGGCGCTACACGTCCAAGCCGAAGCGGATGCTGCGGGCGCTCGAACGGGAGCGCAAGTGGCGGCGTCCGGTCATCAGGGCCAAGATCTTCGTGCAGGACTTCATCGCCGGCACTCCCAGCGCGGTGCACGTGAAGGAAGCCGCGGAGCATGCCAAGGTGGCGGCCGAGGTGGAACTCGACCACGTGGTGCATGCGGCGCCACCGCCGATTTCGCTTCACCCCGTGGCGTCTGGCACAATGGACGGGTTGCCTGGACCAGGCAGCAGTACTTGATCTGGGCACGAACCAGACGAGCACCGGTGTTCTCCGAACGTCCGGGTGCCGCTCGGTTCCTCTGCTCCTGCGAAAACGCAAGGATGGAACACCGATGAACACTCTCGATTTCCTGGACAAGAAGTCCCTCCGCGACGACATTCCCGAGTTCCGTCCCGGCGACACCCTCAACGTGCACGTCAAGGTCATCGAAGGCTCCAAGGAGCGCGTGCAGGTCTTCAAGGGCGTCGTGATCCGCCGTCAGGGCGGCGGCGTCCGCGAGACCTTCACCGTCCGCAAGGTCTCCTTCGGTGTCGGCGTCGAGCGCACCTTCCCGGTTCACAGCCCCAACCTGGCGCAGATCGAGGTCGTCACCCGCGGTGACGTCCGTCGCGCCAAGCTGTACTACCTCCGCGATCTGCGTGGCAAGGCCGCCAAGATCAAGGAAAAGCGCTGACCTTTCCGATGAGCCCGGCACTGCGTACGCGCAGTGCCGGGCTAATCTGATTTCGTGACAGATTCTTCGAAGGAGCGGGCATTGTCGTCGGAATCCGAGACCACCGGCGATTCGGCCGCCACCTCCGCAGCGAACGGCGGTGCGGCGGAGCCCGAGAAGAAGCCCCGCTCCTTCCTCCGCGAGTTGCCGATCCTGATTCTGGTCGCGCTCGTCCTGAGTTTTCTGCTGCAGACGTTCGTCGCGCGGGTCTATCTCATTCCGTCGGAATCGATGGAACCGACGCTGCACGGCTGCGCAGGCTGCACCGGCGACCGCATCGTGGTCGAGAAGATCGGTTACCGCTTCGGTGATCCGAAACCGGGTGACGTTATCGTGTTCCGCGGCCCCGATTCGTGGTCACAGGATTTCGTCTCCACCCGCTCCTCCAACGTGGTGATCCGCGGTGCGCAGGAAGTCGGTTCCCTCGTCGGACTCGTCCCGCCGGACGAAAACGACCTCGTCAAGCGTGTGATCGCCACCGGCGGTCAGACCGTCGAATGCTGCGACGACCAGGGTCGCATCCTGGTGGACGGTCAGCCACTCGACGAGCCCTACGTCGTCATGGACTTCCCGTTCGTCCCCGGCTCCCAGACCTGCGACACCGCGCTGAAGTCGGCGCGCTGCTTCGGTCCCGTCACCGTCCCCGAGGGGCACCTGTGGATGATGGGCGACAACCGCAGCAACTCCGCGGACTCGCGGTACCACGTGGGCGACGACATGCAAGGCACCATCCCGCTCGACAACGTGATCGGAAAAGCGGTCTTCATCGCGTTGCCGCCGTCGCGGATGGGCACGATCAGTTCACCCGATATCCAGGGCAAGTGACTTCCTGGCCTCCACGCATCGTCATTCGCAGGTCGTCCGGTCTGCGGACGATGGAGTCGGCCCTGGTCCGCAGCGGACTCGGGCCGGTGGCCGGTGTCGACGAGGCCGGGCGGGGTGCGTGCGCGGGCCCGCTCGTCGTGGCGGCGTGTGTGCTCGCACCGAAGCCGTATCCGGCGCTGGCGCGGCTCGACGATTCGAAGAAGCTCACCGAACGCACGCGCGAGGAGCTGTTCCCGGCCATCACCCGGCTGGCAGTGGCGTGGAGCGTCGTGTCCTTCCCGGCGGAGGAAGTCGACCGCATGGGCGTCCACGTCGCCAACATCGAGGGCATGCGGCGTGCGGTCGCCGGGCTCTCGATGACCCCCGGTTACGTTCTCACCGACGGTTTCCGCGTCCCGGGGCTCCCGGCCCCGTCGCTGCCGGTGATCGGCGGCGACGCCGCGGCGGCATGCATCGCGGCGGCGAGCGTCCTGGCCAAGGTGTCGCGGGACCGGGTGATGGTCGCGATGGACGAGACGCACCCGGGTTACGGTTTCGCGATCCACAAGGGGTACAACACGCCCGCCCACCTGGCGGCGCTCGAGGAGCTGGGCCCGTGCCCGGAGCACCGCCGCTCGTGGTCGAATGTCGCGGCGCTGCTACACCGAGTGGATAACAGTTCCGGAAGTGCGAGATGATGACAATTCACACCAGAGCAGGAGGACTCCGAGACCGATGAGTGCCGAGGATCTCGAGAAGTACGAAACCGAGATGGAGCTGTCGCTCTACCGCGAGTATCGGGACATCGTCGGTCAGTTCTCCTATGTCGTGGAGACCGAGCGCCGGTTCTATCTGGCCAACTCGGTGGAGTTGCTGCCGCACAACGCAGACGGCGAGATCTACTTCGAGCTGCGCATGTCCGATGCCTGGGTGTGGGACATGTACCGTCCCGCGCGGTTCGTGAAGTACGTCCGCGTCATCACGTTCAAGGACGTGAACATCGAGGAACTCGACAAGCCGGACCTGCGGCTCCCGGACAACGGTCTGTCCTGACGATCCGAAGTTCCCGGCCGCGTACGATCATCCGATGACCGGACCGAGGCGCGTCGCGCTGGCTCTGGGGAGTGGCGGCGCCAGGGGATACGCCCACATCGGCGCGATTCAGGTACTCGAGGAGCGCGGATTCGAGATCGTCGGAGTCGCAGGATCGTCGATGGGCGCCCTCGTGGGTGGCCTCCACGCCGCGGGGAAGCTCGACGACTTCACCCGGTGGGCGATCGGTCTGACCCAGCTGGACGTCGTGCGGCTTCTCGACCTGTCGGTGTCGGCACCTGGCGCCATCCACGCCGAGAAGATCCTGCACCGGGTTCGGGAGATCCTCGGCGAGATCCGTATCGAAGACCTTCCCATTCCGTATACCGCCGTGGCCACCGATCTCGCTGCGGGCCGGTCGGTGTGGTTCCAGCGCGGCCCCGTCGACGCGGCGATCCGCGCGTCGATCGCCATCCCCGGCGTCATCACGCCGTATGTGCTCAACGGCAGGGTCCTCGCGGACGGTGGGGTGCTCGACCCGCTGCCGATGGCGCCGCTGGTCTCGGTGAGCGCCGACCTGACCGTCGGGATCAGCCTGGGCGCGGAGGATCGGGACGGTCGTTCGCTGGCCCCGGAGAACGTCAGCGCGGACTCGCGGCCGGTGGACGAGTGGATGGCCCGCTTCCGTCGCAGCGCCGCGCAGCTGCGTGACCTGGACATCGTGCGGTCGGTGGTCGGACGGTTCGGCGCCGCGCACACCGACCCGGATCCGTCGGAGGAGCCGGACGGCCCCCTGATCGGTGGTCAGCCCGTGGTCGAGGGCGACGCGGTGGCCGTCCCGAAGTTCAGCCGGTTCGCGGTGATGAACCGCTCGCTCGACGTGATGCAGGCGACGTTGGCCCGGTACCAGCTCGCCGCGTACCCACCGGACGTGCAGGTCCGGGTTCCCCGGAACGCGTGCCGCAGCCTCGACTTCCATCGGGCCGCCGAGATGATCGAACTGGGCCGGGTGCTCACCGGGCGCGCGCTCGACGACGCCGGACTCACCTCGACGACGGTCGCCGCGTCTCCGGCCGATTCGGACGGCGAGCCCGGCTGACGGCGGAAGGGCCGGTGCTTCGCAGCACCGACCCTTCCCGTCACGGGGGTGTCAGCTGGTGGCCCGCGCCCGCGCGGCGCCGAGGTCACCCACGGACTCGTCGTCGACGTGATCGACGTGCTGCGGAGCCACGAGCAGGCAGAGGATTCTGACGGCGCACATCCCGATCAGGAGTCCGATCACCGGCCACACGCTGCCGGTGGCCTGGTACATGAGTGTCGAGACCAACGGCGACAGTCCACCGAAGAGCGCGCCGGCACCATTTGCATCGGTGTGAACCCCGGATCGCGGGACCGGGAAGCGTGCGCGCAGATCGAGGCCCTGCCGGGTATCGAATTCCTGACGCGATCGCTCGGCAGATTCGACCTGATCGGCACCGTCGCCGCCGATTCGTCGGGCGATCTCTACTCCCTCGCCGAGCAAATCCGGACGATCGACGGGGTGGTGGCGCTGGAGACCTGGACGCGCCTCGAGGTGTTCAAGGAGCACTACGCCAGGAGCCTCGACGTGCGCGGATAGGTGCGTCCCGGAACCGGGCACGTCGGCCGGGCAACTGTGAGACGATCGGCCGATGCGCCTCGGGTTGCACGCCCTCGGAATCGGCACCGGCGCTCGCCGCGCCGTGATCGACGCGGTCGCGGTAGCCGCCGAGAACAGCGGATTCGCCACGCTGTGGGCCGGCGAACACGTCGTGATGGTGGACCGATCGGCGTCGCGGTACCCGTACGCGGACGACGGAAAGATCGCCGTCCCCGCTGTCGCGGACTGGCTCGACCCGATGATCGGGCTGAGCTTCGCCGCGGCAGCCACCCGGACGATCGGCGTCGCCACCGGGATAGTGCTGCTGCCCGAACACAATCCCGTGCTCATGGCCAAGCAGGCGGCGACTCTGGATCTGATGAGCGGTGGCAGGCTGACGCTCGGCGTCGGCATCGGCTGGTCCAGGGAAGAATTCGCTGCGCTCGGCATTCCGTTCGAGCGCCGCGGCGAGCGCGCCGCCGAATACGTCGCGGCGATGCGCACCCTGTGGAGTGACGACGTTGCGACGTTCGACGGCGAGTTCGTCCACTTCGACTCGATTCGGGTCAACCCGAAACCCGTCCGCGAGCGCCGGATTCCGGTCGTGCTCGGCGGCAACACCGATGCCGCTCTTCGTCGGGTCGCGGCGTGGGGCGACGGCTGGTACGGCTTCAACCTGGACGGCGTCGACGCCGTCGCCGAACGGATCCGCACGATCCACGCACTGTGCCGCGACGCGGGGCGCGATCCCGCCGGCTTGCGCCTGGCCGTTGCCCTGCGCGAAGTGGACCCGTCCGACGTCGGCGCCCTGGCCGGTGCGGGAGTCGACGAACTCGTCCTGGTCGAATCACCACCCGAGGATCCGGGTGAGGCCGCCGAGTGGGTGGCCGGTCTCGCACGCCGCTGGATGCCGGCCGTCGGCTGACCGTCTTGACAGCCCTGGCCTGGCGTTTCCTCGCGCACGGCCGTCGCGGAATGCCGAGTTGTCCACAACGTGTGATCCATCCACAGCCCAAAGTGTTCGCCCAGTTCGAGCACTTCTTCCGGAATACGGGTCGGCCACGGTGGTGCGAGAGGCGCGGTTCGCATCGGTGGGCCGCCGCGGGACGGGGTGGAGGCTGCTGTGGCGCACAATCTCGCGCTTGGTGCACATGGGGAGGATCTGGCCGCCCGGTACCTCACCGAGGCGGGCATGGAGATCGTCGAGCGCAACTGGCGATCCCGGTACGGTGAGGTCGATCTCATTGCGGCGGAGGGGGACTGGCTCGTCTTCGTCGAAGTGAAGACACGGCGCGGTCTGGGATACGGCACTCCGGCCGAGGCGGTGACGTTCTCCAAGCAGCGACGCATCCGTTTGCTGGCGGTGGAATGGTTGCGGGAGTCGAGCCGGCACTGGTCGCGGGTGCGGTTCGACGTCGTCGCGATCATGATCGGGCACGGTCCGCAACCCCAGATCGAGCACGTCCGGGACGCGTTCTGATGGCATTGGGGCGCGCGCATTCGGTGGCGGTGACCGGGGTGGACGGTCAGCTCGTCGAGATCGAGGCCGACATCGGCCGTGGGCTTCCCGCAGTGCATCTGGTCGGGCTGCCGGACACCGCGCTGTCGGAGGCGCGTGACCGGATCAGGGCCGCGGTCGCGAATTCGGGTGAGGAGTGGCCGGATTCGAAGGTGATTCTCGCGTTGTCGCCGGCGACCCTGCCGAAGGTCGGGTCGGTCTACGATCTCGCGCTCGTCGCCGCCGTGCTCGATGCGGCCAAGCAGGTGAAGCGGCAGCGGCTGCGCGAGACCGTTCTGCTCGGCGAACTGGCGCTGGACGGGCGGCTCCGGTCGGTGCGCGGGATCCTGCCCGCGGTGCTGGCAGCGAAGAACGCGGGATGGGCGACGGTGGTGGTCCCGGTGCAGTCCCTGCCCGAGGCGGGGCTGGTCGGTGGTGTCGAGGTGCTCGGCGCGCACGATCTGAGGGCGGCGATCGCGTGGCTGCGAGAGGAGCGTGAACTCGAGTACCCAGAGCCGGCGCAGTGGGTCGCGCAACCGGTGCGTGCCGATCTGAGCGAGGTGGTGGGTCAGACGGAGGCGCGCTGGGCCATCGAGGTCGCGGCGGCCGGAGCGCACCACCTCATGCTCACCGGCCCACCCGGCGTCGGGAAGACGATGCTCGCGCAACGTCTTCCGGGAGTTCTGCCGCCGCTCACCGAGAGTGAATCGCTCGAGGTGACGGCAATCCACTCGGTGGCGGGGCTTCTGCCGCCCGAGCGCCCCCTCATCGACGTGCCGCCGTTCATCGCACCACACCACACCGCGTCGGTGAGTGCACTCGTCGGCGGCGGCAGCGGTGTCGCGAAACCCGGTGCGGTCAGTCGCGCCCACCGCGGGGTGCTGTTCCTCGACGAGTGCGCCGAGATCGGAACCAAGGTGCTCGAGGCTCTGCGGACCCCACTCGAGGACGGGGAGGTGCGGATCGCGCGACGGGATGGGGTCGCCCGCTACCCGGCGCGTTTCCAGCTGATCCTCGCGGCCAATCCGTGCCCGTGCGCGCCGCCGCGGGAGGCGGACTGCGTGTGCGCGCCGACCGCCCGGCGACGCTATCTCGGAAAGTTGTCGGGACCACTGATGGACCGCGTCGACCTGCGTGTGCGAATGCAGGCCGTCGCGACCGGAGCGTTCATCGACGACGTCGGCGAGAGCACCGAGGACGTCCGGCAGCGGGTGGCCGAGGCGCGCGCCGCCGCCGGCGAGCGGTGGAGCGACTACGGGTGGCGCACCAACGCGGAGGTGCCGGGCCCGGCCCTGCGGCAGAAGTTCCGGTTGGCGCGCCCGGCGCTGGCGCCGGTGGAGCGAGCGCTGCGCAAGGGGCTGATCACGGCCCGGGGGGCCGATCGCGCATTACGAGTGACGTGGACGGTGAGCGATCTGGCCGGGCTGGGCATGCCGGGCCCGGAGCAGGTGGTCACCGCGTTGGGTTTTCGTGATCGGAGCTTTCAATGACGGTGGAAATTCGAAGTGACGCAACGGATCCGAGTGGAGTTCACGATCCGCGCCGGTTGGCATGGGCGTATCTGTCGAAGGTGGTGCAGGGGCCGTGTCCGGCGCTGTCCCGTCTCGTGGAGGAGGTGGGGCCGGAGGAGGCTGCGCGGGCCGTGCGGGAAAGGGATCTGTCGGACATGCTGGGGGAGCGGACGGTGGCCCGTGCCCATGTGGACACGGCCGCGGACGATCTCGAACTGGTGGCGGGAATGGGTGGCCGGATCGTGACGCCGGACGACGACGAGTGGCCTCAGTGGCGGCTCCTCGGTTTCGGGAATCTGTCGCGGTCGCGGGACGAGGGTCCGCCGCTCGCTCTGTGGGTGCTCGGTTCGCGCCCGGTGGCCGAACTCACCGATCGGGCAATCTCGATTGTGGGGACACGGGCGGCGAGCGGGTACGGCGAGCACGTGACAGCGGAGATTGCGGGTGATCTCGCCGTCGACGGGTGGACGATCGTGTCGGGCGCAGCATTCGGGGTCGACGGCGCCGCGCATCGTGCGGCGCTGAGTGTCGGGGGCCTGACGGTGGCGGTGCTGGCGTGTGGTGTGGATCGCGCGTACCCGGCGGGGCATGCGCGCTTGCTGCGGCAGATCGCGCAGAACGGTGCGGTGATCAGCGAGTACGCGCCGGGCACGACTCCGGCGAAACATCGGTTCCTGGCGCGGAACCGGTTGGTGGCGAGCCTGTCCGACGGGGTGGTCGTGGTGGAGGCCGGCTGGCGCAGCGGCGCCCGGAACACCGTGAGCTGGGCGCGCAAACTGGGGCGTCCGGTGATGGCGGTGCCCGGTCCGGTGACGTCGGCGTCGTCGACCGGGTGCAATCGGATGATTCGGGAGGGTGAGGCGAGGTTGGTCGCGAACGCCGGTGACGTGGTGGAGGAGGCCGGGCCGATCGGGCTGCGGGACGGCCCCGAGGTGGTCCGCGATCTCGACGCGCTGTCGGGCGACGCCCTGCTGGTGTACGAGGCGTTGCCGGCCGCCGGACCGCGCGGGGTCCGGGAACTGTCCGAACTGTCCGGAGTCGCGGTGGAGCAGGTCCGCGCCGTGCTCCCGCTGCTGGAGATGGAGGGCTTCGTCGGCTCCGACGACACCGGATGGTCGCGGCAGCGGTGAGACGGGGCGGGCCCGGGGGCAGGCGACCTGAATGCGTTCTCAGGCGTGGCCGGTGTTCCGCGCGTGCTGTGCCTCGACTTTCGCCCATTCCGTGCCGCGGTAATTGGCGAGGCGCAGTTCCTCGGCTTCGTCGAAGGTGTACCACTCGGTGCTGGGGCGGTCCGGCAGGACGCCGCGCAGGTACTCGCCGAGATAGTGCAGGGGACCTTCCCAGCCCGTTCCGACGCCGTAGCAGCCCGTGTCCGGGTCGTTGCGGAAGACGTCGGCGACGGAGGCRTGTTCCAACTCCAACCACGTCGCGTCCGGACCGTCGGCGGTCAGCCGGACCTCGACCTGGTCGCTGTAACCAGGGTCGCCGGGCGGAGTCCACTGCAGCCGCAGCAGATGTGGGGCGTCGCAGGCCAGGATCTCTCCACTGGCCTGGCCCTGCAGGGCGAAGGAACCGCCCGCGCGCAGATCGCCGCTGAGCGGGAGGAAGAAGCGGTCGACGCGGTCCGGGGTCGTGATGGCATTCCAGACGTCGTCGATCGGCGCGTCGTAGCGTCGCCTGAGCACCGCCGTTCGCGCTGCACCCTCGGCGATGTCCCGGTTGCCCATCCTCCGCTGCACTGTCGTCAGGCTGGTGTCCTGACCGGCGATCTCGTTCACTGTCGGTCTCCTTCTGTCGATGATTCGGGGTGTGCGGCTCGGCTCGGCCGGGGATCCTGACGACTCCCGCGGGCGAGTTCGGTGGCCAGGGCGTCGAGCGGCTGGCTCCAGAACCGGCGGAACCCGTCGAGCCATCGATCCACTTCCTGCAGCGGTGCAGGCTCGACCGCGTAGAGACGTCTGGTGCCTTCGCGCCGGACCGTAGCGAACCCGTTCTCCCGAAGCACCCGCAGGTGTCCGGACACCGTCGGCTGTGAGATCCCGAACTCGGCGGCTGCGACTTCGGTCACCTGACCGGCCGAGAGTTCGCCCTCGGACAGGAGTTCCATGATCCGCCGCCGAACGGGGTCGCCGAGTACGTCGAACGCATGCACACACCCTTTATATCGGTTGTCGCCAATATAGGCAAGGACCGAAGTGTGGCGCGGTTCGACTCTTCGTCACGCTCCGGCCTGCGCAAAGGGTGAGTCGAACCGACCGATCGGCGACGAGGTGGAGTAGAAACGTCTCTGGAACGCACCTCGCAAACCGCATGCGATACCCACAGGTGGATCAGCGTCACGTCAGGAGTGAGATATGGGGTCAGCCGAGGATTTGTGGCGGAACTTCGTCGCGCACGTGTTGAGCTTGTTGTTCGCTTCCGGCTCGTAAACGACTCCGGCCGTTGCCGGCAGTCTCTCCTGTACCGTAGTTAGGTAACACTAACCAACTTGAGTTCATTGGAGAGATGCCTGTGGCAAAGCCGACCGCAACACTGACCGTGCTCCGGACCGAATGGCTGACCCCGCACATGGTGCGGGTCATCCTCGGCGACCCGGGATTCGACAGCTTCGTTCCCAACGCCTGCACCGACGCGTACGCGAAACTCGAATTCGGAAGCCCCGAAGCGCCGGTCCTGCGCACCTACACCGTCCGGTCGGTGGACCCGTCGGCGCGGGAGATCGCGATCGACTTCGTGGTCCACGGCGACGCCGGCGTCGCCGGACCGTGGGCTGCGGCCGCGGCGGCCGGTGACATCCTGACGCTGCGCGGCCCCGGAGGGGCGTTCGCACCGGACCCGGCGGCCGACTGGTACCTGTTCGCGGGCGACGAGACCGCGATTCCCGCCATCTCGGCGTCCGTCGAGAAACTCGACGCGTCGGCGGTGGGGAGGGTGATCATCGAGGTCGCAGGCTCGGACGACGAGATCGCCTTCGACGCGCCCGCGGGTGTCGACGTCACGTGGATCCACCGCGGCGACACGGCGGACCGGATCGGGGACGAGGCGTCGGGAGACAACGCCCCCCTCGTCGCCGCGGTCCGCGACACCGAATGGCTGCCCGGAGACGCGCAGGTGTTCATTCACGGTGAGGCGCAGGCCGTGATGCACAACCTCCGCTCCTACGTGCGCAACGAGCGGGGCGTCCCCGCTCGTTCCGCGTCGATCTCCGGATACTGGCGCCGCGGTCGCACCGAGGAAGGCTTCCGGGTGTGGAAGTCCGAGCTCGCCGCGAGCGAGGGTGCCTCCCGCTGACACGCTGACCCGGCGGACGCGCTACGACGTGCGCGTCCGCCGCGTCAGCACCAGCAGCGACAGCATGGCCACGGCGCCCGCCGACGGGATCGCGACAGCCATCGGGACGGCACTGTCGGGTCCGGCGATCCCGACCAGCGGCGAGACCACCGCGGCGAGACCGAACTGACCTGCCCCGAGGAGCGCGGACCCGGTGCCGGACGCCTTGGTCACCTCGCCCTGAGCCAGCGCCGTCGCGTTGCCCATCACGAAACCGATGCTCGACACCGAGACGAACAGCGGGATCAGGATCGCCCACCAGGGCGGCGAATCGATCGTTGTCGCGGCGAGCAGCAGTACGGCGCCCGCCGCCAGGAGCAGCGTGACCCCGAAACCGAGCAACTGCCGGGCATGGAACGTGCCGACGAGCCGTGTGTTCACGATCGCGGCGCTCACCATGCCCGCCGCGTTCACGGCGAACACCATCGAGAACTGCCCCGGACTGAGACCGAGGACGTTCTGCACGACGAACGGGGACGCGGAGATGTACGAGAAGAGCGCGACGAACCCGAACATGAACGTGAACGCGTAACCCAGGTACACGCGGTTGCCGACGACGTAGTGCAGGTTCCGGACGAGTGCCGTGAGCCCGCCGCCGTGCCGGTTCTCCTCGGGAAGCGTCTCCGGGACGAGGATCAGCACGCCCGCGAACATCGCCACCCCGGCGGCGGTGAGGACCCAGAAGATCCCTCGCCAGCCGACCGGCCCGAGCAGGGCCCCGCCCAGCAGCGGCGCGACCACCGGTGCGACGCCGCCGATGATCATCATGATGCTGAAGAGCCGGGCGGCGCTGTCGCCGCGGGCCCGGTCGGCGATGCAGGCGCGGGCGAGCACGATCGCCGCGCCGCCGCTCAGTCCCTGGAAAAGTCGTGCGGCGATGAGGGTTTCGACGGTCGGGGCGAGAGCGCAGGCCATCGCGGCGAGCGTCGTCACGACGGTGGCGCCGATCAGCAGGCGACGGCGACCGAGGCCGTCCGACAACGGTCCGACCACGAGCTGGCCGATCCCGAGCCCGGCCATGAATGTGGTCAACGTCAGCTGCACGCTCGGCGCCGACGTGTTCAGGCTCTCCGTCATCAGGGGGAGGCCGGGGAGATACATGTCGGTGGCGAGTGGAGCGATCGCGGACAGTAACGCCAGAACACACAACATCGGGATGGAGATCGTTCGCTGCACAAAAGAACTCTAGCGGCGCGGCTGCTTGATTCATGTCCCGCCCGAGTCGACTGCTGCCTCTGTGAGCAGCGACCTGCCGGCACCGTTGGAGCTGGTACTCGAGGCGTACACCCGGCATCTCGGGCTCGAACGGGGCCGATCGCCGCACACCGTGAAGGCGTACGCCGCGGACGCGAAGTCGCTGCTGCAGCACTGGTTGTCGACAACACCGGACGAACACCTCGGAGAGCTCGACATCCAGGTGCTGCGGTCGTGGCCGGCGCGCCGGTCCGCGGCCGGCATCGCCGGACCACACTCGCCCGGCGGACGTCGTCGGTGCGCAACTTCACAGTCTGGCTGCTGCGGACCCGGCGCATCGCCACCGATCCCGGCGCCCGGCTGGGCGCCGCGAAGGCCCATCGGGCACTGCCCCCGGTGCTGCGGCAGTCGCAGGCGGCCGACGTGATGGACGCCGCCGAATCGGGCGCGCAGCAGAACGATCCGATCACGCTGCGGGACCGCCTCATAGTGTCCCCGGTGCGCCGAACCTTGAGCCCGCACGGGCCGCGTCACACGGCGGCGACGCACCGACTCGAGGGGCAGCGCCGACCTGCGCGTGGTGCAGGAACTGCTCGGGCACGCCGGCCTCGCCACCACCCAGCTCTACTCGCACGTGTCCGTGGCGAGGCTGCGGTGCGGTGCACGATCAGGCGCATCCCCGGGCCTGATCCGGTTTGGTAGCGTCGCCCCACGAATCTGCAGTTGTTTCTGCACTATCCCGGGGGAACAGTGGACCGCGAAGACTTGACTCGATCGCAACCGTCCTGGCTGAACGACGGTGGCGGCACCCCGGTGGGCGATGCCACGGCGGATCCGTGGGGGCAGCAGTCCTGGGACGACCCCGCTCCTGCGCCGAGTCAGCATCAGGTGACCAATCAGGATCTGGTTGCGGATGCGCTCCTCGAGCGAGCGCGCAAGGCGCCGAGCCGGGGATGGCGGCGCGGGCTGCACCGGCTCACCGGGGGAACGGTGAACCTGGGTGAGTCGGCCGGGGAGGCTCGTGACGCCGCACTCCTCGACCGGATCCGGCAGCCGATCCAGGGGGACTATCGAATTGCGTTCCTGTCCTTGAAGGGCGGCGTCGGGAAGACGACGACCACGATCGGGCTCGGATCGACGTTCGCGTCGCTGCGCGGCGACTGCGTGATCGCTGTCGACGCCAACCCCGACTTCGGGACGCTCGCGCAACGGGTTCCAGTGCAGACACATTCGACCGTCCGCGACCTCATCGCGGCCGAGGCGGACATCCGGCGCTATTCGGACGTGCGGGCTCACACGTCGCAGGCGCCGAGCCGCCTCGAGGTGCTCGCGAGCGAGCAGGACCCGGCGATCTCCGAGGCGTTCAGCGAGGACGACTACCGGCGGGCCATCGACATCCTGCAGGTGTACTACAACATCATCCTCACCGACTGCGGCACCGGGATCATGCATTCGGCGATGAACGGCGTTCTGCAACTCGCCAATTCCCTGGTGCTGGTGAGTTCGCCCGCGATCGACGGCGCCCGCAGCGCCGCCGCCACACTGGACTGGCTGCAGCACCACGGTTACGGGCACCTCGTGTCCCGCACCGTCGTCGTGATCAGTGCYGCCCGGCCCGGCTCGAGCATGATCGACATGACGGAACTGACCAACCATTTCCTGCTCCGGTGCCGTGCGGTGAAGGTGGTGCCGTTCGACGAGCACCTCGCCGAGGGCTCGATCGTGGATCTGGATCTGCTGCGTCCCGAGACGCGCAAGGCGTTCGTCGAACTCGCCGCGATGGTCGCGGACGACTTCCCGGAGTCGGCGGGCAGACACGCCGTCGCTGAGTGGCGCTAGCCGCGACGATCTGCGCTGAGTGGCGCTAGCCGCGACGATTTGCGCTGAGTGGCGCTAGCCGCCGCGATCACGGGGCACGACGGGGAGGAGCCGGACCGGCGCCACCCGGACGAGTCCGAGTGGGTCGAGGTATTCGCGGTCGCGGCGCAGACCCCAGTGCAGGCACGCGGCGACGGGGGCGATGCAGCCCGGGTGCCCGGGTTCGAGTGTGCCGAGGACGGTGCCGCGGCCGACGCGCAGCCCGGCGGTGACCCGGGCGGTCACCGGTTCGTACGTGGTGCGCAGACCTCCCGGGTGGTCGACGGAGACGACGGGTTTACCCGCGACCGTGCCTGCGAACACCACCACGCCCGCGCCCGCGGACAGCACCGCCTCGTCGGGCACGCCACCCAGATCCACGCCGCGATGGCCGGGAAGCCAGTCGTGCTCGGGATTGTCGAAGGCCCGCACCACCCGAGGCCGCGGGTGCAGCGGCCAGTCGAAGTCGCCGGTCGGCGCGGCTTCGGCGGCCGGGGAGAGGAGTACCGCGGCGCTCAGGAGGGTCGTCGCCGTGACCGTCGCGGTCAGGACCCGCAGGATCGCCTCGAACTTCGTCATGGCTCGACGATCCCGCACGTCCGGGGCAAATATCGGGCGGCGGGTGACATTGTGGATGGATCCCGATCCGTCCACAGATTCCGCAGAACCCTTGCACGCGTGGACCGGGTGTGGCAGGGGCGGTTAGGGCGTGGAACGTGGAGGCCGTACACTGATTGAGCGGTCTGTGTTCGCACAGTCCGACTTCGCGCGTCCGCGCAGTATACGGATCGTCGGCTGGTCTCGCATTTCGATGTGAGTCCGACGGTTCACGGGCGCCAGGGCAGAACGTCACCGACGTTCGGCATCAACCGGCAATGAAAGAGAGATACACAGCCATGGCTGTCGTAACAATGAAGCAGCTGCTGGACAGCGGCACGCACTTCGGTCACCAGACCCGTCGCTGGAACCCGAAGATGAAGCGATTCATCTTCACCGACCGCAACGGCATCTACATCATCGACTTGCAGCAGACGCTGACGTACATCGACAAGGCGTACGAATTCGTCAAGGAGACCGTTGCCCACGGCGGCACCGTCCTCTTCGTCGGCACCAAGAAGCAGGCCCAGGAGTCCATCGCGGCCGAGGCCACTCGCGTCGGGATGCCCTACGTCAACCAGCGTTGGCTCGGCGGCATGCTCACCAACTTCACCACCGTCCACAAGCGTCTTCTCCGCCTCAAGGAGCTCGAGGCCATGGAGCAGACCGGTGGCTTCGAGGGTCGCACCAAGAAGGAAATCCTCATGCTCACGCGTGAGATGACCAAGCTGGATCGCACTCTCGGTGGTATCCGCGACATGGCCAAGGTCCCCTCCGCGGTGTGGGTCGTCGACACCAACAAGGAGCACCTGGCCGTTGCCGAGGCTCGCAAGCTGAACATCCCGGTCATCGCGATCCTGGACACCAACTGCGACCCCGACCTCGTCGACTACCCGATCCCGGGCAACGACGACGCCATCCGCAGCGCCGCCCTGCTCACCAAGGTCGTCGCTTCCGCAGTGGCCGAGGGCGTGCAGGCCCGTGCCGGACTGAGCGCCGACAAGGACGCGAAGCCCGAGGCCGGCGCCGGCGAACCCCTCGCCGAGTGGGAGCAGGAACTGCTCTCGCAGGCAGCGCCCGCAGCAGAGGCCGCTCCCGCAGCGGAGGCCGCTCCCGCAGCTGAGGCACAGGCGGCTCCGGCTGCCGAGGCCCCCGCAGCAGAGGCTCCCTCCACCGAGGCCTGATCCGATGCACACGGCCCTGACCAAGAGATCTTTGGTCAGGGCCGTTTCACGGTCTGCCCCGAGTACTACCCTGACTTACGTCCCAACAGACATATGAGGAGGCTCGCTCACCATGGCGAACTACACCGCCGCTGACGTCAAGCGGCTCCGCGAGCTCACCGGCTCCGGAATGATGGCCTGCAAGAACGCTCTCGCTGAGGCCGAGGGCGACTTCGACAAGGCTGTCGAGCAGCTGCGCATCAAGGGCGCCAAGGACGTGGGCAAGCGTGCCGAGCGCACCACGGCCGAGGGCCTGGTCGTTTCCAAGGACGGCGTCCTGCTCGAGCTCGACTGCGAGACGGACTTCGTCGCGAAGAACGAGGACTTCCTGAAGCTCGCGGAGTCGATCGTCACGGTCGCCGCAGCAGCGAAGCCCGCCGACGTCGACGCCCTCAAGGCACTCGAACTCGACGGCAAGACGGTCGACACCGTCATCCAGGAGCAGTCCGCGAAGATCGGCGAGAAGCTCGTCCTGAGCAAGATCGCCTCCTTCGACGGACCGGTCGCGGTCTACCTGCACAAGCGCAGTGCCGACCTGCCGCCCGCCGTCGGCGTCCTCGTCGAGTACACCGGTGAGGGCGACGCTGCTGCGGAGGCCGCTCGCGGCGCCGCGATGCAGGTCGCGGCGCTCAAGGCCAAGTACGTCACGCGCGACGAGGTCCCCGAGGACATCGTCGCCAACGAGCGTCACATCGCCGAGGAGACCGCGCGCGCCGAGGGCAAGCCGGAGCAGGCTCTGCCGAAGATCATCGAAGGCCGCGTCAACGGCTACTTCAAGGACGTCGTGCTGACCGAGYAGTCCTCGGTCCAGGACTCCAAGAAGTCCGTCAAGGCGATCCTCGACGAGGCCGGTGTGACCATCAAGCGCTTCGTCCGCTTCGAGGTCGGTGCTTCGTAACTGCTCGTGTGAGTCGTATGGCCCCGTCGGACGAGTGCGCTCGCCCGGCGGGGCCTACGTATACCGCCACCGTCCTGATGAGGCAGGATGAGGATGGCCGTCTGAATGGGCCGGGTAGCCGCGTGGGTGCGCTCGGCCGCTGTCGAAATCGACGAGTGCTGTGGAACTGAGGAGAGCAATGTCCGAACCAGCCAACGAACGTACGGGATTCCATCGAGTCCTTCTCAAACTCGGCGGAGAAATGTTCGGTGGTGGCAAGGTCGGTCTCGACCCCGACGTGGTGACCAAGGTCGCGGAGCAGATCGCCGAGGTCGTGCGATCCGGGGTGCAGGTGGCGGTGGTCATCGGCGGCGGCAACTTCTTCCGTGGTGCGGAACTGCAGCAGCGAGGTTTGGACCGCGCGCGTTCCGACTACATGGGCATGCTCGGCACCGTCATGAATTGCCTTGCTCTGCAAGACTTCCTGGAGAAAGAGGGCATCGACAGCCGCGTGCAGACGGCGATCACCATGGGTCAGGTGGCGGAACCGTACATTCCGCTGCGCGCCCAGCGTCACCTCGAGAAGGGACGCGTCGTGATCTTCGGTGCCGGCATGGGCATGCCGTACTTCTCGACCGACACGACCGCGGCGCAGCGGGCCCTCGAGATCGGCGCCGAGGTGGTGCTGATGGCCAAGGCCGTCGACGGTGTGTTCACCGCGGACCCGAACCTCGACCCGAACGCCACGATGTACACGCAGATCACGCACCGTGAGGTCATCGAACAGGAGCTGAAGGTGGCCGACGCGACGGCCTTCAGCCTGTGTATGGACAACCAGATGCCGATCATGGTGTTCAATCTGCTGACCGAGGGGAATATCGCTCGGGCGGTGTCCGGTGAGAAGATCGGAACGCTCGTCAAGTCATGACGCGCGTGCCACGCTCGACACAGGGTTTTCTCGAAACAGAGGCAGTGACGAATCGATGCAGAACGACATGGAGGAACAGCCGTGATTGATGAAGCTCTCTTCGAAGCCGAGGAGAAGATGGAGAAGGCTGTCACGGTGGCCAAGGACGATCTCGGATCGATCCGTACGGGCCGCGCGAATCCTGGCATGTTCAACCGCATCGGAATCGACTACTACGGCGCGTTCACCCCGATCACGCAGCTCGCCAGCATCAACGTGCCGGAAGCGCGTCTCGTCGTCGTCAAGCCGTACGAGGCCTCGCAGCTGAATGCCATTGAGACCGCGATCCGGAACTCCGACCTGGGCGTGAACCCGTCCAACGACGGAAACCTGATCCGCATCTCTGTTCCCCAGCTCACCGAGGAACGCCGCCGCGAACTGGTGAAGCAGGCCAAGTCCAAGGGTGAGGACGCGAAGGTGTCCGTGCGCAACGTGCGCCGCAAGGCGATGGACGAGCTGTCCCGGATCCAGAAGGACGGCGAGGCCGGCGAGGACGAGGTGGGGCGGGCCGAGAAGGAACTCGACAAGACGACCGCCCGGTATGTCGCGCACGTGGACGAACTGGTGAAGCACAAGGAAGCCGAGTTACTGGAAGTTTAGTCACGAGACGAGGAGTGGATCGGGGACAGTGACCGTGCCAGCAGAACACGGGACCCCAGGGGGACCCATCTCCGAGGGCGACCCCTCGGGACCGGTCTCCGAGGGGAAGCCCGCGCCGGAACCGGCCACGGCCGCGAAGTCCAAGGCCGGGCGTAACCTCCCCGCGGCGATCGGCGTCGGCGTCGGGCTCGGCGTCGCGCTCATCCTGATCCTCGTCTACGTGCCCCTCGTGTGGATCGGGGTGGTCGCGGTCGCGATGGCCGTCGCCACGTGGGAGGTCACGAAGCGGCTCCGCGAGGCCGGCATCAGCGCCCCCCGGATCCCGCTGATCGCCGGAGGGCAGGCGATCCTGTGGCTCGGGTGGCCGTTCGGCCCGGTCGGAGTGCTCAGCGCCTTCGCGGGCACGGTGCTGGTCTGCATGGTCTGGCGCCTGTTCGACCACGGGTTGAAGGCGACACCGCAGAACTTCCTCCGGGACACCGCGATCACCGTGTTCGTGGCGTCCTGGATTCCGTTGCTGGCGTCGTTCGCCGTGCTGATGGTGCTGCAGGACGACGGCGCCGGGCGAGTGTTGTGCCTGATGATCGGCGTGGTCTGCTCCGACGTCGGTGGTTATGCGGCGGGTGTGCTGTTCGGCAAGCATCCGATGGTGCCGGCGATCAGCCCCAAGAAGTCGTGGGAAGGGTTCTTCGGCTCGCTGCTGTTCTGCGTGATCGGAAGCCTGCTGACGGTCACGCTGATCCTCGACGAGAACTCGATGATCGGTGTGCTCCTCGGTGTCGTGCTGGTGGTCACCGCCACGCTCGGCGATCTCATCGAATCCCAGGTCAAGCGCGAGCTGCAGATCAAGGACATGGGCACTCTGCTTCCCGGGCACGGTGGGATCATGGACCGTCTCGATTCCCTGCTGCCGTCGGCGTTCGTGACGTGGCTGGTGCTCACGGTCCTCGTGTGACCGCGCTGTCGTGACCATTCCCAGCCCGAACATCTGGCACTGGCCGGAGTGGTACGAGGTGGAGAACCGTGCCCAGGACGTGGACGGTGCGATCTTCCGGCACCTGCGCGGGGCCGTAGACTGGACGGGCGGCGTCGTCGCCGACGTGGGCTGCGGCTCCGGTTTCCATCTCCCGGTCTTCGCGGAGTCCGCGGCCACGGTCTACGGCATCGAACCCCATCCGCCGCTGCTGGAACGGGCCCGCGCCCGCGTGGGGCACCTGCCGAACGTCCGCGTGCTCGACGGCTCCGCGGAGGGCATACCCCTGTGCGATGCGTCCGTCGACGTCGTGCACGCGCGGACCGCGTATTTCTTCGGACCGGGCTGCGGCCGTGGAATTCGTGAGGCGATGCGGGTGCTGCGCCCGGGCGGCGCACTGGTCGTCGTCGATCTCGACGCGACGGCCCATCCCTACGGGGAATGGATGCGAGCCGACCTGCCGCACTACCACCCGGCGGCCGTGGAGGCCTTCTTCGCAGCGCAGGGGTTCGACCTGGCCCGAGTGGAGACACGATGGCGCTTCCCGAACCGGGAAGCGCTGCGCGCAGTCCTCGGCATCGAGTTCACCAAGAAGACGGCGTCCACGGCATTCGCGCAGACCCCCGGCGTGGCTCTCGACGTGCGCTACCGCGTGCACGTCCGCCGAAAGCCCGCCGGGCTGGAATTGCTCTGACCGGTGTCGTTACCGCGGTGCGATGTGGAAGAGCTTGGCGAGCGCGTTGATCTTCTTGGCCTTCGCCAGCCTGGGGAGGTCGCTGCCGTCCCGCACCCGGGAACCGTCCTCGCCGAGGTCCGCGATCACGTCGCGTGCCCATTCGGCCTCGGCCGGGGACGGACTCAGTGCGTCGTTGACCGGAGCCGTCTGCGCGATGGTCATGCACAGCTTCCCGGTCATCCCCATCGACAGGGTGAGCGCCGACGCGCGGATCAGCGCGTCGATGTCGGTGCCGAGGGTGGGGCCGTCGATCGGCGGTGCGATCCGGGCGGCCCGGCTGGCGACCGTCAGCCGGGAGCGGGGATACGCCATCGCCAGCGGTGAGTCGTCCATGCCGGTGTCGCGACGGAAGTCGCCGCTGCCGAACGCCAGGCGGAAGGTGGCCTCCGTCCGGGCGATCTCGGGTGCGGCCTCGAGCCCCATCGCGGATTCGACGAGAGCGAGCACCTTCGTGCCCTCGGGGAGTCGCTCGGCGGTCGCGTCGACCTGCATCCCGCTCTCGGTCTTGGCGAGCATGACGCCCTCGAGTCCGGGCACACCGTGCAAGGCTGCCAGGTCGTCCGCCCAGTAGGGCGTGGTGGCGTCGTTGATCCGCACCCACGCGCGGCGGTTCTCGCCGAGCCAGGCGACCACGTCGGCCCGGGCCCGGGGTTTGCGGTCGGGAGTGACGGCGTCCTCGAGGTCGAGGATCACCGCGTCGGCGGCGCTGGTGTGTGCCGCCTCGAAACCCTCGGGTTTGCCGGCGGGAACCAGCAGCCAGGATCGTGCTTGTTCAGCCGCGATGCGCGGTGCCACAGTCGTCTCCATGTCGGCCTTCACAGTCGTGCCGTTCCGGTGATATCCACGACAGTAATTCTGCTCGCAAGGCGGCGGCGCAATCCACTTGCGTAACTATTGTTCAGTTAGAAATTACTGTTCAGACGCCGCTGCCTATTCGCGGCCCGCCGGATCTGGATGATGCGGACACCGCCCGCGAGGGCCATGATCACCGCGCCCGCAATCGCCGCGAACAGCAGAGTGACGCCCAGCGGGAGCGTGAAATCCCAGCCGAACAGTTCGAGGGTCACGCTGTCGAGGTTCTGCAGAATGAACACGAGAAGCAGTACCAGAACGACGATTCCGATCACCAGGCCGGTCCAGGTGGCACCCACCCGCGTGTGCTTGATGCCCTTGCGGCGGGCGACGTCGGGATGCTCGGTGCCTGCCGGTGACGTGTCGGGCTGTGTCGGGTCCGTGGGCGCCGCTCCGGTACCGGGACCACGACCGGCCGGGACGTCCGGTGGGAAGTTCGAAGGGTCGTCCGGTGTTGTCGACATGAGTTGATCTTCACCCACCTGGGCGGGTTCCGCATGCGCATCGGGCGGCGAAACAACGTCGATCAGGCATCCGCACGACAACGACCCCCGAATCAATGGGACAATGGAGAAACTATGGCTGTCTCGCTTCCCCTCGTTTTCACCGCGCCCCGGCGTGGGATGCCCCCCAAGCATCTCGCGGACCTCGACTCCACCGAGCGGCGGGAGGCCGTCAAGGAGCTGGGACTGCCCGGGTTCCGGGCCGACCAGCTGGCCCGGCAGTACTACGCGCGGCTCGAGGCGGATCCGGAGAAGATGACCGACCTCCCGGCCGCCGTGCGCGAACAGGTGGGCGCGGCGCTGTTCCCGACGCTGCTCACCCCCGTCAAGCACCTGGCCTGCGACGGGGGCGACACCCGCAAGACGCTCTGGAAGGCGAACGACGGGACGCTGCTGGAAAGCGTCCTCATGCGCTACCCCGACCGCGCGACGCTGTGCATCTCCAGTCAGGCCGGGTGCGGAATGGCGTGCCCGTTCTGCGCGACCGGTCAGGGCGGGCTGCAACGCAACCTGTCGACCGCCGAGATCGTCGACCAGGTGCGTGCCGCCGCGGCCGCCCTGCGCGACGGTGACGTCCACGGCGGTCCGGGCCGGCTGTCGAACGTCGTGTTCATGGGCATGGGGGAGCCGCTCGCCAACTACAAGCGCGTGGTCGCCGCCGTCCGCCGCATCACCTCGCCCGCCCCCGACGGCCTCGGGTTGTCGCAACGCTCGGTGACGGTGTCGACGGTGGGGTTGGCGCCCGCGATCCGCAAGCTCGCGGACGAGGACCTCAGCGTGACGCTCGCCGTGTCCCTGCACACCCCGGACGACGAACTGCGCGACACCCTGGTCCCCGTGAACAACCGCTGGTCGGTGGCGGAGGTCCTCGACGCCGCCCGCTACTACGCGGACAAGTCCGGTCGCCGGGTCTCCATCGAGTACGCGCTGATCCGGGACGTGAACGATCAGCCGTGGCGCGCCGACCTGCTGGGCAAGAAACTGCGCAAGGCGCTCGGACCGCTGGTGCACGTGAATCTGATCCCGCTGAACCCCACACCGGGCAGTGAGTGGGACGCGAGCCCGAAGCCGGTGGAGAAGGAATTCGTCCGGCGCGTGCTGGCACAGGGTGTGTCCTGCACGGTGCGGGACACCCGCGGCCAGGAGATCGCCGCCGCCTGCGGCCAGCTCGCCGCCGAGAACTGAGTATTTCGTCACGCAGGCCCATACGACGAAACCCCTCGTCCCCGAGTGATCGGGGCGAGGGGTTTCGTTCGTGGTTCGGTATTACCGGGGCTTGCGCCGCAGGACGATGTCACGAATGAGGATGAAGAACATCACGGCCGCGCAGCCGATCAGCCACAGGTCCTCGACGAAACCCCTGTGGTTTCCGATGATCATGAGCAGCAGGAACACGGCGAAGAACCATCCGAAGAACCGGAACGTCTTCGGCGCCTCACCGCTCCAGCCCCATGCCGCCGACGGGACCTCCGCGGTGTCGATGTGTGCGGCCACGATGGGGTCGCTGGACGAGGGCTCCAACTGGGTACCGGCCACGATCGATCCTCCTGCAGATTCGGTTGCGCTACTCGACATATCGTGACATACGACTGCCCGTCGTATGTAGTGGGGCCATCCATGGCGGGCGGTCCGCATTCGATCAGGAACAATGGGCAGGTGGATGAAAACAGGCCCACTCGCGTCCTGCTGCTCGGCAGCACAGGTTCGATCGGCACCCAGGCGTTGGAGGTGGTGGCCGCCAACCCGGACAAGTTCACGGTGGTGGGGCTCGCAGCCGGTGGCGGAAACGTCGAACTGCTGGCCCGGCAGATTCGCGAGACGGGTGTGTCGTCCGTCGCAGTCGCGGATCCGGGCGCGGCCGCAGCGCTGGATCTGCCCGGGGTGCTGAGCGGATCCGGCGCCGTCACCGAACTCGTGCGCACCACGGAAGCGGACGTCGTGCTCAACGCACTGGTCGGTTCGCTGGGCCTGGAGCCGACACTGGCCGCGCTCGAGTCCGGTGCGCGGCTCGCCCTGGCCAACAAGGAGTCGCTCGTCGCAGGCGGGCCACTCGTGACGGCGGCCGCGGCGCCGGGACAGATCGTGCCGGTCGACTCCGAGCATTCGGCGCTGGCCCAGTGCCTGCGCGGCGGCAGCGCGGACGAGGTGGACCGCCTGGTCCTCACCGCCTCCGGCGGACCGTTCCGCGGCTGGACGGCCGACCGGCTGGAATCGGTGACACCCGAGCAGGCCGGCGCCCACCCCACGTGGTCGATGGGGCCGATGAACACGCTGAACTCGGCGACCCTCGTCAACAAGGGGCTCGAACTGATCGAGACCCACCTGCTGTTCGGCGTCGACTACGACCGGATCGACGTCACCGTGCACCCGCAGTCCATCGTGCACTCGATGGTCACGTTCACCGACGGCTCGACGCTCGCGCAGGCCAGCCCACCGGACATGAAGCTCCCGATCGCGCTGGCCCTCGGCTGGCCGCACCGGGTGGCGGGCGCCGCCGCGGCCTGCGACTTCAGCACCGCGTCCACCTGGGAGTTCGAGCCACTCGACTCGCAGGTTTTCCCCGCCGTCGACCTCGCCCGCGAGGCGGGCAAGGGTGGGGGATGCCTCACCGCCGTCTACAACGCTGCGAACGAGGTCGCCGCTCAGGCATTCTTGGACGGGATCATCCGGTTCCCGCGCATCGTCCGCACCGTCGCCTCCGTGCTGTCCGAGGCGGACGAGTGGTCGGCGCCACCGGCTACCGTGGAAGACGTACTGGCCGCCGACGGCTGGGCACGTGAGCGAGCACGTCAGCTCGTGAAGCAGGAAGGCTAGAACTGCATGGTGTTCGCAGTGGGCGTTGTTCTCTTCGCCCTCGGGATCGCGTTGTCGATCGCACTTCACGAAGCGGGGCACATGTGGGTGGCGCAGGCCACCGGCATGAAGGTCCGCCGGTACTTCATCGGCTTCGGACCCAAGGTCTTCTCCTTCCGCCGCGGTGAGACCGAGTACGGGCTCAAGGCGCTCCCGCTCGGCGGGTTCTGCGACATCGCCGGGATGACGGCGCTGGACGAACTCGAACCGGACGAAGAAGACCGGGCCATGTACAAGAAGCCCACCTGGAAGCGCCTCGCGGTGATGTCCGGCGGCATCGGCATGAACTTCGTCCTCGGCCTCGTGCTGGTGTACGTCCTCGCCGTCGGCTGGGGCCTGCCCGATCTGAACCGGTCCACCGACGCGGTCGTCGGGTCGGTCGGGTGTGCGGCGCCGACCCAGGGGCCCGGCCCCGACTTCGCCCTGTCCGAGTGCACCGGCCCGGGCCCCGCCGAGCAGGCGGGCATCAGGACCGGCGACGTCATCACCGCGGTCGACGGCAAGGACACGCCGACGTTCGCCGACGTGGCCGCCGCGACCCGTTCGCTGTCCGGTCCGGTCGACTTCACGGTCGAGCGGGACGGCGAGGAACAGACGATCGTCGTCCCGGTCCAGCAGGTGCAGCGCTGGGTCCAGGAGAAGGGCGAGACCGAACCGCACGAGGCGACGGTCGGTGCGATCGGCATCGGCGCGACCCCGAGCGTCGTCGAGCACTCGGCCCTCTCCGCGGTTCCTGCCTCGTTCGAGTTCACCGGCGACATGTTCGTGATGACCGCCGAGCGGATGGTGCAGATGCCGAGCAAGGCCGTCGACCTGTGGCACGCGGTCACCGGCGGCGAACGCGACCCGGAGACCCCGATCTCGGTGTACGGCGCGAGCGTCATCGGCGGTCAGATCGCCGAACAGGGCATCTGGGAAGCATTCGTGCTGCTGCTGGCGAGCCTGAACTTCTTCCTCGGAATGTTCAACCTGCTTCCGCTGCTGCCGCTCGACGGCGGGCACATGGCGGTCACCGTCTACGAACGGGTCCGGGACTGGTTCCGCAGCAGGCGCGGGCTTCCGCGCGGCGGACCCGTCGACTACATGAAGCTCCTGCCCGTCACCTATGTGGTGATCGTCATAGGCGGCGCATACATGCTCCTCACGCTGACCGCCGACATCGTCAACCCGATCAAGCTCTTCCAGTGATCGCTGGGCCTTTCGGCGCTATCCCGGTCCTTGTGGTCCGGGATGGCCGATCTGGTTTTGTCGGACCGTGTGGCTAGTGTCTGGGTTATGGCGGGGAGGGTGGTGAGGCGGGCGTTCAAGTACCGTTTCTATCCGACTGCGGTGCAGGCGGAACAGCTTGCTCGGACGTTCGGGTGCACCCGGTATGTCTACAACCGGGCGTTGGCCGAGCGGACGCGTGCCTGGTCGCAGGATCGGCGTCGGGTCACCTATGCGGATACCTCGAAGATGCTCACCGGATGGAAGCGGGACGCGGGGACCGCGTGGTTGGCGGAGCCGTCGAAGGGGCCGTTGCAGGAGTCGCTGCGGCAGTTGCAGGGTGCGTTCGAGAGGTTCTGGCGCACGCAGGCCCGCTACCCGCAGTTCAAGAGGAAGGGGCGGTCGAAGGATTCGGCGACCTACTTCTCGAACTGCTTCACCTACCGCGGCGGGCAGATCCGGTTGGCCAAGCAGTCCGAACCGCTGGATATTCGGTGGTCGAGGCCCTTACCGGAGGGGGCGGTGCCGTCGCAGGTGACGGTGTCGCGCAATGCCCGCGGTCAGTACCACATCTCGATCCTCGTCGAGGACACGATCACCGAGCCCCCGTCGACCGATCGGGTGGTCGGGCTCGACGCCGGGATCACCAGCCTCTACACGCTCTCGACGGGGGAGAAGATCACCAACCCGCGCCACGAGCGCACGGACCGTGCGCGGTTGGCGAAGGCGCAACGGGTGCTGGCCAAGAAGCAGAAGGGATCCCGGAACCGGGCCAAGGCCCGACTGAAGGTCGCGAAGATTCATGGTCGGATCGCCGATCGGCGGCGCGATTATCTGCACAAACTCTCCACTCGGCTGGTGCGCGAAAACCAAGTGATCGCCATCGAGGATCTGAGTGCGCGGAACATGGTCAAGAATCGGTCGTTGTCTCGGGCGATCTCGGATGCGGGGTGGTCCGCGTTCCGGTCGATGCTCGAGTACAAGGCCGACTGGTACGGGCGGCGGGTGGTGGCGATCGACCGGTTCTATCCGTCGTCGAAGACCTGCTCGGTGTGCGGGGAGATCGCCGGGGCGATGCCGCTGAACGTGCGGGAGTGGACATGCCGATGCGGCGTCGTCCACGATCGGGATGTGAACGCGGCAAGGAACATTTTGGCCGTCGGACTGGCGGTGGCAGCCTGCGGAGACGGTGTGAGACCACCCCGCACCTAAGGTGTGGGGAGGCGACTGTCGGTGAAACAGGAACCTCGGGACGCGAGTCCCGAGGAGAATCTCGGTCGTTCACGGCCGAGAGGACGTCAACGCTAAACTCGGACTTGAAGCTACGAAAGAAGGCACCCACGTGACCAGCCCTGTCGGATTGGGTATGCCCGAAGGCCCGGCCGCCGTTCTCGCACCTCGCCGCAAGACTCGCCAGCTCCAGGTCGGATCTGTCGGTGTCGGCAGCGACTTCCCGGTATCCGTGCAGTCGATGTGCACCACCAAGACGCACGACGTCAACGCCACGCTGCAGCAGATCGCCGAACTCACGGCATCCGGTTGCGACATCGTGCGCGTCGCCTGCCCGCGGCAGGAGGACGCCGACGCGCTCGCGACCATCGCGAAGAAGAGCCAGATCCCGGTCATCGCCGACATCCACTTCCAGCCGCGGTACATCTTCGCCGCGATCGAGGCCGGCTGTGCGGCCGTCCGCGTGAACCCCGGCAACATCAAGGAGTTCGACGGACGAGTCAAGGAGGTCGCGAAGGCGGCAGGCGACGCCGGCATCCCGATCCGGATCGGCGTCAACGCCGGATCCCTCGACCCGCGGCTGATGCAGAAGTACGGCAAGGCCACGCCGGAGGCGCTCGTCGAGTCCGCGCTGTGGGAGGCGGGACTGTTCGAGGAACACGGGTTCGGCGACATCAAGATCTCGGTGAAGCACAACGACCCGGTGATCATGGTCGAGGCCTACCGGCAGCTGGCGGCGCAGTGCGACTACCCGCTGCACCTGGGTGTGACCGAGGCCGGTCCCGCGTTCCAGGGCACGATCAAGTCGGCGGTGGCGTTCGGCGCGCTGCTGGCCGACGGCATCGGCGACACCATCCGGGTGTCGCTGTCCGCCCCGCCCGCCGAGGAGATCAAGGTCGGCACGCAGATCCTGCAGTCGCTGAACCTGCGGCCCAGGAAGCTCGAGATCGTGTCCTGCCCGTCGTGCGGGCGCGCCCAGGTCGACGTGTACACGTTGGCCGACGAGGTGACCGCCGGACTGGAGGGCATGGAGATCCCGCTGCGCGTGGCCGTCATGGGGTGCGTCGTCAACGGTCCCGGTGAGGCCCGCGAGGCCGATCTGGGCGTCGCCTCCGGCAACGGCAAGGGCCAGATCTTCGTCAAGGGCAAGGTCATCAAGACGGTGCCGGAGGCGCAGATCGTCGAAACGTTGATCGAGGAAGCGATGCGGATCGCCGAGGAGATGGAGGGCGACGCGACGTCCGGATCTCCCGTCGTGACGGTCAGCTGACCCGGCGCCCGCAGCGGGCGACGAAACGTCTCCCGTTTCCGGCGAGTTCGTGGCAATCTGGTGGGCAGGTCCACTAGCTGACAAGGTTGGGTAGATGCTCAAGCTCCTCGGTGCCAAACAGTTGAGCAGTCGGGACGCAGCACACGTGCTCCGCGTTCTCGACGCCGATCCTGTCGCCGCCTGCATGGTTGCCGCTCGCGTGGAAGAGGGCGGTATCGATCCCCGGATGATCCACGGAGAGTTGTGGAGTCGGGGCGGGCCGCTCGAATCGTTGTGCTTCTCCGGCGCGAATTTCGTGCCGTTGCGGGGCAGCATCGACGACATGCGGGCGTTCGCCGACCGCGCCTGTCGCACGCCGCGCATGTGCTCGTCGCTGGTCGGGCGGGCCGAGTTGACGTTGCCGTTGTGGGAGATGCTCGAGCTGGATTGGGGGCCCGCCCGCGAGGTCCGGCCCGATCAGCCGCTGCTGGCGCTGGCGAGTACGCCGCAATGCCGCCCGGATCCGTTGGTCCGGCAGGTGCGGATGCACGAACTCGAGCAGTACCTGCCTGCCGCGGTCGCGATGTTCATCGAGGAGGTCGGCATCGACCCCCGCGCCAACGACGGCGGTCGAGGGTACCGGCGCCGCGTCGCCAATCTCATCGCCGCAGGCCGGGCGTGGGCGAGATTCGAGGACGATCAGGTGGTGTTCAAGGCCGAGGTCGGTTCGGTGTCCGCGCGGGTCGGGCAGATCCAGGGCGTCTGGGTGCACCCGATGTACCGCGGGCACGGGTTCGGCGCGGCGGGCACCGCGACGGTCGCGGAGGCCGTCATCGCGGAGGGCCGCATCGCCAGTCTCTATGTCAACAGTTTCAACACGGTGGCCCGCAGCGCGTACGCACGCATCGGCTTCAGGCAGGTCGCGACGTTCGCCACAATTCTCCTGGACTGACGCGCTGGCCCGCCTACCGTGTCGGCGGTGTCCGCCGACATAGCATGGGCGGCGATGAATCTGCGGCCACACTCTCGCTCCCGCGTCGTCCAGTCGATCGCCCTCTGCGGCGCCGCTGTGCTGACGGCGGGTCTCGCCGCGTGCACGCCGAGACCGGACGGTCCGGAACCGGCGGCGCAGGCCTTTCTGACGGCGTTCGCCGAGCAGGATTCGGAGCAGGCCGCCGACCTGTCGGATCGCCCGGACGTGGCCCGCCAGGCCCTCGAGTCCGCGTGGACGTCGCTGCAGGCCGAGTCGCTCGACGCCCGGACGACGGACGTCGACGTCAGCGGTGACACGGCCACCGTCGGGTACACGTACGAATGGCATCTGCCGAAGAACCGGGTCTGGACGTATTCGGGTGAACTGCAGATGGGGCGGCGCGGCGGCGACTGGGCCGTGCGGTGGAGTTCCACGAACGTCCATCCCCGGCTGGGGGACCGGCAGACGATGTCGCTGCGGTCCACCGCAGCCCCCCGGGCGCGGGTCAACGAGCATTCCGGTTCGGATGTCCTCGTCCCGGGCGTGGTGTACCGCGTGAAGTTCGATGCGGCGCAGTCGGGCAACGTAATCGGCAGCGCCCAGTCCCTCGCGTCGACGCTCGTCACGTTCGACAACACGCTCACCGCGCAGTCGATCGCCGAATCGGCGACGGCGGTCAAGGGCGACTACCTCGTCACCCGGTTGCGGTCGGACGATTACGAACAGGTCGCCGGTGTGCTCGGCGCCATTCCCGGGGTGAGCGTGTCCGACGAGGCGGACCTCGTCGCCACCGACCGGAACTTCGCACCGGATCTGGTCGGCCAGGTCAAGAAGACCGTGATCGACGAAGTCGACGGCAAGGCCGGCTGGAGCGTGGTCACCGTCAACCAGAACGGGGTGGACACGGACGTGCTCACCGAGACGGCGCCGCAGACCTCCCCGTCGTTCTCGATCAGCCTGGACCGTCCCATCCAGATCGCCGCGCAGAACGCCGTCAATGCCCGCACCGACCAGACCATGATGGTCGTCATCCAGCCGTCGACCGGCGACGTGCTGGCCGTCGCGCAGAACAAGGCGGCGGACAAGGACGGACCGGTTGCGCTCACCGGCCTCTATCCGCCCGGTTCGACGTTCAAGATCATCACCGCCGGCGCCGCGATCTCCTCGGGCATCGCGACACCCGACACGATGGTGCCGTGTCCCGGACGCATCGAGATCGGTGAACGCAGCGTCCCGAACTACAACGAATTCGCGCTCGGCACCGTGCCCATGGCAACGGCGTTCGCCCGTTCGTGCAACACGTCGTTCGCGAAACTTGCCAGCGAGATGCGGCCCGACGCACTGACGGTCGCGGCATCGCAGTACGGAATCGGGCCCGACTACGACGTGGTCGGCCTGCCCACCGACTCGGGTTCGGTGCCGCCCGCCGACGACCTGGTGCAGCGGACCGAGGACGGGTTCGGTCAGGGCAAGGTGGTGGTCAGTCCGTTCGGGATGGCGTTGGCCGCGGCGACCATCGCGCACGGTACGACGCCGGTGCCGCGGTTGATCGCGGGTCGGGAAACCAAGATCGATGGGGAGCATCCGCCGATCAGCCCGGAGATGGTCGACGGGCTGCGCGGAATGATGCGCCTCGTGGTGACGAGCGGTACCGCCGAGCGGATCGAAGATCAGGGCGAGGTGTACGGCAAGACCGGTGAGGCCGAGGTCGAGGGCGGCTCGCACGCCTGGTTCGTCGGATACCGCGGCGACCTGGCGTTCGCGACACTGGTGGTGCGCGGCGGCAGTTCCGACAACGCCGTCGCCGTCACCCGCGACATGTTCGCCGCCCTGCCCGAGGGGTACTGACCCGGCGGCTGTCCACCGATCGGGGGACGCGGAATTCATCCTGTTCGGGGGCTGATCGGTGGACAGACTTCACCGTCGGCGCCGTCCATAGTTGGTTGCAGAAGGAAGAACCCGCACAGCGGGGATCGAAAAGCCAACGTGGACAGGAAGTCGGACCATGACCATCAGTGCAGAAGTGAATTGCGTGGAGACAGCGAACCGCACCCGGCGGGTGTTGTTCGTCGGGCGCCCGGGCGCCGGCACTGAGCTGACGCGGTGGGTTGCGTTGCGGCAGTGGGCTTCCGACCGTGGAGTCGAATCGATCACCGAATGTGAGGGTGACGTCGTCTGCGCGATCGCGACCGAGGACGTTCTGGACGGACTCTGTTCGCCATCCGATGCGATGGCGATGCAGCTGGCGCGGGCTCGAGGGGTGCCCTGCGTCGGCGTTCGCGACGCACACGTGCTCGAGGACGCGATCTGACATGTCATTCGAGATCATCGAGCGCGGCGAAACCCTCGTAGCCGGGCTGCCCGTGCGCAGCCCCCGGCGGGCGTTGGGACAGCTGAGCGACCCTCGTCTCGACCGCGCCTGGACGAGGGTGCTCCACCACAAGGTCGGCGGGCCGCTCGCGTCCACTTACATCGACTTCGCGCCCGACGTCGAGTCGTATTACACCCAGATCGTCGGGTACGAGTGCGCGACGGTGGACGACGCCACGCGGGGCCACGTCATTTCGCGGATCCCGCCCGGCACGTACGCGAAGTTCTCCTCGCGAGGCATGTTCCCGGACGTCATGTTGCGGCTGTGGGCGCAGGTCAGCGAGGCGGAGGCGCACGGCGACATCGAGCGGACGTACACCGGCGACCTCGAGGCGTATCCGCACGCCTACGCCGTCGACCTGTACATCCCTATCCGCGTGGACGAGTCCGCCGGACCGTCGAATGCAACAGGTGAGAAGTGATGATCGAGATCGTCAAGAGGCAGGCCGAATCGTTCGTGGGCCTGACCATCCCCGAAGGAAAACCAGGACGTCCCGGGCAGGGCCGGGAACTCGTCGACTTCACCGTGGAGCGGATCAGGGATCGGGGGATCTCCGAGATCTTCGTCGTCTACGCGGCATCCCCGCCGCCGCGCACGTTCACGGTCGTCGTCGGGTACCCGTGCGATTCGACCGACAAGATGGAGCCCGGCGACGTCCTGGTCGGCGTTCGTTCCGGATATTTCGCCCGATTCCGGTGCGAGGACGAATCGGAACCGGACGCGCTCGCCGAGACGTGGAGCGTCGCGGACTACGCGTCGGCGCGCGGCCGGATCGAACGCGCTTTCACCGAGGATCTGGAGGTGCATCATCCGGACGGGTCGGTCGAACTGTTCCTCTCGCTGCACTGAGCGGCGAACGGCCGGTCGCGGAAGCGAAACCAGTACTGCCGTTTCACTCGTGCTCGGCGAGTTTCTCGGGGTCGATCTCGGGCCCGCCCTTGCCGAGCCTCTTGTTCACGACGACGGTCCCGGCCCACAGCACGACACCGATTCCGAGGAGGATGCCCGCGATCTGGTACTGCACCGCGGGGCGGTCGGCGAAAGGAGTGACGAGGAAGCCGCACGTGAGGGCGCCGATGATCGGCAGGATGGTCGGTACCCGGAAATACTTGTGCTCCACCGGTTGCCTGCGCAGGACGAGCACGGTGATATTGACGATGGTGAACACGCCCAGCAGCAGCAGCGCCGTCGTGCCGCCCAGTTCGGGGACCTCACCGACGAACGTGATGAGGCCGAACGCGAGGAGCGTCGTGAAGACGATCGCCACGTACGGGGTGCGCCTCGTGGAGTGCACGCGGCCGAGCGGGGGTGGCAGGACGCCCTCCCGGCTCATGCCGTACAGCAGCCGGCTCGCCATCAGCATGTTGATCAGCGCCGTGTTGGCGACGGCGAACATGGTGATGAACGCGAAGATCCCGATCGGGAAGGCGGGCGCCCCGGCCTGAACGACCTTCAGCAGCGGAGTGTCGCCCTCGCCGAGTTCGCTCACCGGCACCAGTGCGATCGCGGTGACCGACACGAACACGTAGATGCAGCCGGTGATGATGAGACCGGTCAGCAGGACCTTCGGGAAGATGCGGCTAGGTTCCTTGCATTCCTCGGCCATGTTGACCGAGTCCTCGAACCCGACCATCGCGAAGAACGCGAGGGCGGTCCCTGCGACGACCGCGCCGAGCGCGGATCGGTCGCCCGTGTCGAACGTGGTGACCCGCGAGAAGTCGCCGTCGCCGACGCCGAGGGCCCACAGCCCGATCATGATGATGATCAGGAGTCCGGACAGTTCGACGCAGGTGAGCACGACGTTGGTCTTGACGCTCTCGCTGACCCCGCGGAAGTTGACGAGACCCACCACCGTCATGAATCCGAGACCGAGCAGGGTGATGCCGATCCCGGTGGAGAAGTCGAGGTGGAACGCCTCGACGAAATTGGCTGCGAACGCCCGCGACGCCGTCGACGCGGACGTGATTCCCGAGCACATCACGGCGAACGCGACCATGTACGTGAGGAAGTGCACCCCGAACGCCTTGTGCGTGTACAGCGCGGCGCCGGCGGCCTTCGGGTACTTCGTGACCAACTCCAGGTAACTGAACGCGGTGATGATCGCGACGACGAACGCCACCAGGAACGGCAACCACACCGCGCCCCCGACCTGATTGGCCACCTTGCCGGTGAGCGCGTAGATGCCGGTGCCGAGGATGTCGCCGACGATGAACAACAGGAGCAGACCCGGGCCCATGACCCGTTTGAGGCTTGGTTGTTCGGGCGAGTTCGAACCCGGGGTGTTCGAATTCGTGGCGTCCGTTGTCGATCCCATCACCCACCGCCTTTCGCTACCGCCTGCGTCCCTCGTTCGAGGAGACGCGTTCGCTAGGGGAGCAGCCCGAGCCTGCGCGCGGTGACCACCGCCTCGTGCCGCGACCGTGCGTCGAGCTTGCTCATGGCGCTGCGCAGATAACTTTTCACCGTCTCGGGCCCGACCGAGAGTCGCTGGGCCGCTTCACTGTTGGTACAACCCAGGGCGACGTGGGACAGGACGTCGATCTCACGTGGAGTGAGGTGGACGCCGGGGTCCTCGTCGGCGCCACCGGCGTCCGGCCGCAGGATCCCGGCCAGCCTCTGCGACAGCCCGCGGAGTCGGGCCTGCAGCGAGGTGTCGGTGACGGTCTGCGCGACACTCCGCAGTTCCGCGTGGATGTCCCGGAGTTCCTCGGTGGTGGCGCCACCTGCGCCGTTGCCCTCGAGCGTCTTCATCATCTCGAGGCGGCGATCGACCTCGTCCCGGATGGCGATCTCGGTACCGAGGCGTCGCGACGCCGCGACGACGATGTCCGCGGTGCGGTCGCCGATCGGCGCGCAATCGCGGATGGCGGCGTACAGCACCGCGCGCGAACTGCCGTGCACCATGACGGGCACTGCCAGGATGGACCGGAGTCCCTCACTGAGGACGGGCCGGTCGTAGTGGTGCGTGATGGTCGAGGCTCTGCCGTAGTCGTTGACCGACGCGGGTGTGCGCTGGGCGACCACGCGCCCGCCCAGTCCGGACCGCGCCGGGATGGCGAGCCCCTTGAGGTTGTTGGTGCGGGTGCCGACGAACTCGCTGAGGTGGAGTGTGTCGTCCTGGACCTCGCCGGCGAACAGGACCGGCGCAACGCCGTGAGCTGCGATGGCGCGCAGCTCACCACGTAGTGCGTCCCCGTCCCGAGGGCGCAGCAGCGACGGTGCACGAGCAACCAAGTCGTCACCCCTTTCCGGGGGTAGTCACAGCGGTCTGTGAGCTAGATCATAACCGTAGTGGGTTCGGGCGACGGCCCGACCTCTTTACCTGGCCATGAGAACACGAGGAGTACCGCATGACCACCGATCCCGCCGCACGCGTGCGTGAACTGCTGGACCAGTACGACACGCCGACGGCGTCCGCCGCGGAACTGCTGTGTGATCGACACCCCGCCGACGACGTGGCGTTCACCGTCGTCGAAGCCGACCTGTCGTCGACGGACCTCACCTACGGCTACCTGCGCGAGCAGTCGTCACGCTTCGCCGCCGCACTGGCGGACCTCGGGGTGGAGCCGGGTGACCACGTCGCGACGCTGATGGGCAAGTCGGCGGAACTGGTGGTCGCACTGCTCGGGATCTGGCGCCGGGGCGCCGTCCACGTCCCCCTGTTCACCGCGTTCGCGCCGCCGGCGATCGCGTTCCGGCTCGGTGCCAGCGGCGCGAAGGTCGTCGTCTCCGACGCCAATCAGGTCGAGAAGCTGGCCCCCGGGGAAGACATTCCCGCGGACGCGTCGTGGCAGGTCGTCGTCGTGGGTGGCGGCTCCGGCGCTCTCGATTTCGCGACGCTCGTGGAGTCGCGCGACGCGGCGGACGGGAAGGGCGCGGCCGTCACGGTCGGCGGCGCGGGACCCCTCGTCCAGTTGTTCACCAGTGGCACGACCGGGACCCCGAAGGGCGTTCCGGTGCCCCTGCGCGCACTCGCGTCGTTCCACGCCTACCAGGAGTTCGGCCTCGACGTCCGCAAGGACGACGTGTTCTGGAACGCCGCCGACCCCGGCTGGGCGTACGGCCTGTACTACGCGCTGCTCGGGCCCCTTGCCGCGGGCACCCGCAGCATCTTGCTGCACGCCGGGTTCTCCGCACCCCTCACCTGGCAGGTGATGGAGCGGTTCGGCGTCACCAACTTCGCCGCTGCGCCCACGGTCTACCGCAGCCTGCGGGCCGATCCCACTCCGATCCCCGAGACGGTGAAACTGCGGCGCGCGTCGTCGGCGGGTGAACCCCTCACCCCCGACGTGATCTCGTGGGCCGAGGCCAACCTGAACGTGTTCGTCCGCGACCACTACGGCCAGACCGAACACGGCATGTTCATCGCCAACGCCTGGGCCGACGAGCTCCGGGACGAGGTGCGCGAGGGCTCCATGGGCAAACCCTTGCCGGGGTGGGCGTGTGCCGTCCTCGAGGACGATTCCGACGCCGTCGCCCCGCCGCGCACCCCGGGGCGGGTCGCCATCGACACCCTGGGCAGCCCGCTGATGTGGTTCACCGGCTACGTAGACGCACCGGAGAAGACCGCGCAGCGGTTCACCGCCGACGGGCGCTGGTACCTCACCGGCGACGCCGGCCAGACCGACGAGGACGGCTTCTACTTCTTCTCCGCCCGCGACGACGACGTGATCATCATGGCCGGCTACCGGATCGGGCCGTTCGACGTCGAGAGCGTGCTCGTCATGCACGACCACGTCGTCGAGGCGGCCGTCGTCGGGATGCCCGACGAACTGCGCGGTGAGGTGCTCGAGGCGTTCGTCGTCCTGCGCGACGGCATCGACGGGACCGGCGAACTCGAGGTCGAACTGCAGACGCTGGTGAAGAAGAAGTTCGCCGCGCACGCCTACCCGCGCACCGTGCACTTCGTCCCGAGCCTGCCGAAGACCCCCAGCGGCAAGGTGCAGCGGTACCTGCTCCGCCAGAAGTAGTAGGCGGCTCCGCCGCCCGTGCGCGGTTGAGGAGTGTCAGGACTCGTTAACCACGCACGGGTGCGTCAGCGCCTGCGGAGGCGGCCGACGACCAGCAGGGCGAGCAGGGTGACCGCCAGGAGCAGGGTGGTGTCGGCCGCGGCGAGGAACACCCGGCCGCGGTCGGTGAGACCGAAGATGCTCACCGGCAACGTCTTCCAGGTCGCCGGGTACACCATCACGGTCGCGCCCAGTTCGCCCATCGACAGTGCGATCGACAGGCCGGCCGCGGCACCGAGGGCCGGGAGCAGCAGCGGCAGGGTGATCCGCAGCAGGACGCGGGCAGGGCCGGCGCCGAGGGACTCGGCGGCCTGCCGGTACGCGGGATCGAGCCGGTCCAGTGCCGCCGAGACAGCGCTGAACGTGAACGCCAGCACGAGGATGGTGTGCGCCAGGATCACGATCCACTTGGTTCCGCCGAGCAGCAGCGGCCGCGAGTTGAACGCGATCAGCAGACCGAGACCGATCGCGACGGACGGGATCGCGATCGGCAGGTGGAAGACGGCGTCGGTGACGCGGCGCAACCACGCCGGCGCCTCCCGCGCCGCCAGTGCCGCCCACGTCCCGACCGCGAGTGCCAGTGCACCCGCGATGAACGCCGTCTGCAGGCTGACGGTCAGGCTGGCGAGATTCTCGTCGGACAGTGCCGCCGCGAAGTTCCGGCCACCGAGGTCCGAGGGCAGTGGGCCCGTCCAGGATCCGGCGAGGCCGGCGGCGACCACGGTGGCGATCGGTGCCGCGAAGACGACGGTCACCACGAGGCCGAACAGGCTCAGGGCCAGCGCCCTAGATCTTGTCGTCCACAGCAGCACGGCTGCCTCCCGTCAGTGTCGCGAACAGAAATCGGTACGTGCAGTACAGGGCCAGCGACAACGCCACCTGGACCGTGGCGATCACGGCCGCGCCCGGCAGGTCGAACGTGACGATGCCGCGTGTGTAGATCAGGACGGGCAGTGTCACCACGTCCTTGGCGCCCGTGAACAGGACGATGCCGAACTCGTTGAGGGTGAGCAGCAGCACCAGCGAGCCACCTGTCAGCAGCGCGGGCCAAGCCTCCGGCATCACGACGGTCCGCAGCACCCGCAGCGGCGACGCCCCGAGACTGGCGGCGACGTCGAGTTGTTCGCGGGGGATCTGGGTGAACGCGGCGAGCAGGGGGCGGACGACGAACGGGGTGAAGAACGTGATCTCGGCGGCGATCACTCCGAGTGGGGTGCCGACGAAGTTCAGCGGCCCGTCGGCGTCGCCGGTGATCTGCGTGATCAGTGCGTTGACCGCCCCGGCGGTGCCGTAGAGGAACGTGAACGCCAGGGTGATCAGGAACGACGGCAGCGACAGCACCGCGTCGATCAGCCGGCCCACGACGGTCGATCCCGCGAACGGGACGAACGCCAGTACCAGCGCGAGGAATGTGCCGAGGACCAGGCAGCCGAGCGTCGAGAGGGCGGCGATCTGCACTGTCCGCCACAGCGCCGTGCGGAACAGTTCAGAGCCGAGGACGCCGGACCAGGTGTCCAGACCGGAACCGGTGCCGGAGTCGAGGGATTCGGTGAGCACCCGCGCCATCGGGTAGACGGCGAATCCGAGGACGAGCAGCAGGGGTGGGAGCGTCCAGGCCATGGCGCGCCACCGGACCGGTTCGGGCCGGGGCGGGGCCGCCTCGGTGGGCGGACGTTCGAGTGTCGCGGTCATGCCGCCGGCACCAGGACGCTGCCGTCGGAGGGGAACTGGACGCCGACGACGGCGCCCGGTGTGCGCTGGTCGTGGCCGGCGACGTCCGCGTCCACCTGCACGCCCTCGAGTTCGTCGACGGCGAGGGTGATCCGTGTGGTCGACCCGCGCCACACCGTCGAGACGATCCGCGCCGCGAACGATCCCTTCGCGCCGGGCGCCGTCAGCGTGACCGCGTGCGGGCGGACGCACAGGAATGCGGGCAGGTCCGACTCCCACGCGACGTGCCCGATGTCGGGTTGCGGGGCCGTCGCGGTGACGGGGACGCCGCCGATGGACACGAGCGCCGACGTTCCGATCACCCGGGTGACGGTGCACGGCAACAGGTTGGCGCCGCCGAGGAATTCTGCGGTGAAACTGCTGGGCGGCCGCTTCCACAGGTTCTCGGCGGTGTCGACGTCCGCGAGCCGGGAGTTGCGCATGACGGCGATCCGGTCGGCCAGCGCCAGCGCCTCGCCCTGGTCGTGGGTGACGTACAGCATCGCCGTGTCGGGCAGGGCCGCCCGCAACCGGGTGAGCTCGCCGAGCATGCTCTCGCGCAACTGCGCGTCGAGGGCGGCGAGTGGTTCGTCGAGCAGCAGGACCGCGGGCCGGATCGCCAGAGCCCGGGCGATCGCGATCCGCTGCTGCTGTCCGCCGGACAGTTCGCGGGGCAGGCGCTTGCCGTAGGCGGCCATGCCGACCATCTCGAGGGCCTCGGTCACCCGCGCGCCGATCTCCGCGCGCGGTACCCGCCGGGCGCGGAGCCCGAACGCGACGTTGTCGGCGACCGTCATGTGCGGGAACAGCGCGTAGGACTGCACGACGACACCGATTCCCCGTTTCGCAGGCGGAAGCCCGGTGACGTCGCGTGATCCGAGCCGCACCGAACCCGAAGTGGGACGGACGAATCCGGCGAGGGCCTTCAGCGCGGTCGACTTTCCGGAACCGCTCGGCCCGAGGAGGGCGACGGTTTCACCGCGGGCGACGCGGAGGGTGAAGTCGACGAGGGCGTGGGTGACACCCCTGCCGCGTCCGTAGGCGACGGTGACCCGGTCGAACGTAATGGCGGGTGCGGAGTAGTCGGTGGCCCCGCGGACCGCGGGGGTGTGCGACGGGTGCGTCCGCCCGGTGGGAATTCCCGACACGATCAGCTCCCGGTGGCCTTCTGGTACGCGGCGACGTCTGAATCGAGTTCGGTGAGTACGTCGTTCCAGTTCGGCGACCACACCTGGACGCCCTGCAGGGCGCGCGCCGGGGCGCTGTCGCTCGCGGCGGCGCGCACGTCCTCGCGGACCGACACGCCGCGCGCCTCGTCGGCGACCGTCTTCTGTGACTCCTCGGACAGCAGGAACTCCATCAACTGCCTGCCCTGCTCGCTGCGCGGCGCGCCCTTCGCCAGGCCCATCACGTACGGCAGGGCGACGGTGGTGCGGGTGCCGTCGGCGGCAGCGGGGAAGAAGAGGTCGAACGTCGAGCCGTCGTCGGCGATGGAGGTGAGGTTCATCTGGACGTCGCCGTTGGCCACGAGCAGTTCGCCGTTGCTGACCTTCGGCTGCAGTTTGCCCGTCGAGGACGACGGTCCCACGTTGTTGGCCTGGAGCTTCGCGAGGTAGTCGAGCGCGCCATCCTTGCCCATCAGGTGCTGCAGGAGCAGCAGCACCGCGGTGCCGTCGCCGGCCTGACCGGGGGTGGAGTACTGGATCCTGCCCTCGAGTCGGTCGGACAGCAGGTCGTCCCAGGTGCGGGGAGCGGGCGACGCCGCAGGGTTGGCGATGAAGGACAGGTAGTTCCCCACGACGGGAACGTAGCGGCCGGCCGGGTCGGTCTCGGCAGCGGGGACGGCGGAGGTGTCGACGCCACTGGGGACGAGCAATCCCTGGGCGTCCGCCTTCTGGATGAACGGCGGCAGCGTGACGACGACGTCGGCCTGCGGGTTCGACTGCTCCTTGTCGAGGCGGGAGACGACTTCGCCGGATCCGGCTTCCACGAGGTTCACCGCGATCCCGGTCCGTTCGGTGAAGGCGTCGAAACGCGACTGGTACCACCCGGAGAGTCCGTCGGCGCTGTACACGGTGACGGTGTCGGTGCCCGAGCTGGCGGCGGTACCGGTTCCGCCGCAAGCGGTTCCGAGGGTGAGGACGGTCGCGGCCAGGGCGGCGGCGGCGATCCGTAGGCGAAGACGCATGGCGTGTTCCTAACGATGAGGGGGTCGGTGCCGAGGAGCCTGCCGTTTGGTCTAGACCATTGGGCCACCGTTGGGGGAACGGCAGGTGAACAATTGGTATAGACCATTTTTCGGGTACGCTCGGCCGCATGAACGACGACGGCGACGCGTCCGGTGAGTCCGTGCTGATCGGCACCGTCACGCGATGACCCAGACGCCGAACGTCCCCAAGTACTACCGCGTCCGCACCGAACTCGAGTCGATCCTCGCCGAACTCGAGGTGGGGGACGCGGTGCCCGCGGAGCGGGAACTGGCCCTGCGGTTCACGGTGTCCCGCGAGACGGTGCGGCAGGCCATCCACGAGTTGCTGGTCGAGGGACGCGTCGAGCGTCGAGGCCGCGGCACCGTCGTCGCCAGCCCCAAGCTCGTGCAGCCGCTGTCGCTGCGGTCCTACACCGAGGGTGCCGTCAGCCAGGGGCGGGTGCCCGGGCGTGAACTGGTCACGTTCGAGGAACTCGGCGCCGACGCCGACCTCGCCGAGGCGCTCGGTCTCGCGATCGGCGCGCCGGTGATCCACCTCGAACGGGTCCTGCTCGCGGACGACGAGAAGATCGGGCTCGAGAGCACCCATCTGCCCGCAGGCCGCTTCGGGGAGATGGCGCGCGCATTCGACCCGGGCACCTCGCTGTACGCGGCGATCCGCGAGACGGGAGTGGTGTTCGCGTCCGCCACCGAGCGGATCGAGACCGTGCTGGCCTCCCCGCGGGAGGCCGCGCTGCTCGACTCGACCACCGCCATGCCGATGCTGCTGCTCCACCGGCTCTCGCTCGACACTGCGGGTGTTCCGATCGAACGGGTGCGTTCTCTCTACCGCGGCGACCGGATCGCATTCCTCACGACCCTGCGGGACTGAGAACCCGCGCGGCGGGTCCCGAGGCGCCCCGGCCAGGTGCGGGTCTAACCTGGTACCCATGTCTGTCCGCACAGCACTGAGCCCCGGAACCGTGTCTCCCGTCCTCGCCGTACCGGCGGGGATCGAGCGTCCCGAGTACGCGTGGAAGCCCACGGCCAAGGAAGGCAACGAGCCGTGGGTCCAGACCCCGGAGACCATCGAGGCCATGCGGGTGGCGAGCAAGATCGCCGCGCAGGCCCTGCAGGAGGCCGGTAAGGCGGTGGCGCCGGGCGTCACCACCGACGAACTCGACCGCATTGCGCACGAGTACATGATCGATCACGGCGCCTATCCGTCGACGCTCGGCTACAAGGGATTCCCCAAGTCGTGCTGCACCTCGCTGAACGAGGTGATCTGCCACGGGATCCCCGACTCGACGGTGATCCAGGACGGTGACATCGTCAACATCGACGTCACCGCCTACATCGGCGGCGTGCACGGAGACACCAACGCCACGTTCCTCGCGGGCGACGTCGCCGAGGAGAACCGGTTGCTGGTGGAGCGGACCCACGAGGCGACGATGCGCGCCATCAAGGCCGTCAAGCCGGGCCGGGCGCTCAACGTCGTCGGCCGTGTCATCGAGTCGTACGCGCACCGCTTCGGATACGGCGTGGTCCGCGACTTCACCGGACACGGCATCGGCACCACGTTCCACAACGGCCTCGTCATCCTCCACTACGACGAGCCTTCCGTGGACACGGTCATCGAACCCGGCATGGTGTTCACGATCGAACCGATGATCAACCTCGGTGACATCGGCTGGGACATGTGGGACGACGACTGGACCGTGGTCACCAAGGATCGCAAGTGGACGGCCCAGTTCGAGCACACCATCGTGGTCACCGAGACCGGCAACGAGATCCTCACCCTGCCTTGATCGAGAGCAGGTGGAGGGGTGCCCTGCTCGTCGCCGGCACCACGTCCGACGCGGGCAAGAGTGTGCTCGTCGCCGGACTGTGCCGGATGCTCGCGCGGCGGGGTGTCCGGGTGGCGCCGTTCAAGGCGCAGAACATGTCGAACAATTCCGTCGTCACGCTGGACGGCGGCGAGATCGGCCGGGCGCAGGCCCTGCAGGCCGCGGCCTGCGGACTCGAGCCGAGCGTCCGCTTCAACCCGGTGCTGCTGAAACCGGGCAGCGACCGCACGTCACAATTGGTTGTGCGGGGGCGCGCCGTCACGTCCGTCGGGGCCCGCGACTACATCGAGCACCGGCAGCACCTGCGCGCGGTCGTGGCCGAGGAACTAGAATCGCTGCGCGCCGAATACGACGTCGTGCTGTGTGAGGGCGCGGGGTCTCCCGCCGAGATCAATCTGCGGGCCACGGACCTCGCGAACATGGGGCTCGCCCGCGCGGCGGACCTCCCGGTGCTCGTCGTCGGCGACATCGACCGCGGTGGGGTGCTGGCGCACCTGTTCGGCACGGTGGCGGTCCTCGCGCCGGAGGACCAGGCGTTGATCGCGGGTTTCGTGATCAACAAGTTCCGCGGCGACGTGTCGTTGCTGGCGCCGGGCCTGGAGCAGTTGACGGCGATGACGGGTCGCCCGACGCTCGGCGTGATTCCCTTCGCCGAGGACCTGTGGCTCGACGCGGAGGATTCGCTGGGTGTGGTGGGGGACGCCCCGGTCGGACGTCCGGCACCACCGGTCGGCGACGACTGGCTACGCGTGGCCGCGATCCGCCTGCCCCGCATCTCCAATTCGACGGACGTCGAGGCGCTCGCGTGCGAACCTGGGGTGTCGGTGCGCTGGGTCGGCGATCCGTCGCGGCTCGAGGACGCAGACCTGATCGTGCTGCCCGGCAGCAAGTCGACCGTGTCGGATCTGGAGTGGTTGCGCCGCACCGGCATCGCGGACGCGATCGCCGTGCATGCGAAACGCGGCGGCCCGGTTCTCGGTGTGTGCGGCGGCTACCAGATGCTCGGGTCCGTCATCGTCGACGACATCGAATCCGGCCGGGGTGCGGTGCCCGGGCTGGGACTGCTCGACCTCGAGGTGGAGTTCGCCCCGGACAAGGTGCTCGCACAGGTTCGCGGCGACGCCCACGGAGTTCCGGTGTCCGGGTACGAGATCCATCACGGGAGGGTGCGCCGCAACGGCGATCCGCCGCTGCTCCACGCGAGCAGCGGCGCCGCGGAGGGCAGTATCCGCGGCGCCGTGTACGGCACGCACTGGCACGGTCTGCTCGAGACGGACCGGTTCCGCCGGCTTCTGCTGGACGACGTGGCCGAGCACGCGGCGAGAACCGGGTTCGTCACCGCCCCGGACACGGACGTCGCCGCGATCCGGACCGCTCAACTCGATCTGCTGGCGGACCTGGTGGAGCAGAATCTCGATCTGCACGCCCTCGAGGCGCTGCTCGGGGCGGGCGCCCCGACCGGGCTGCCTGCCATCGCGTCGACCCTGCTGCGCTAGGCACGCGCGGCGGACGACCGTCCACGCGGCCGGCGCGGGCAGCCACACGATCGGCACCGATCGGGGCGCGTCCGGCCACCACTTCTGCCACGTGATCACGAATGCGGCGGTGCCTGCGGCGAGGAGAGTGCCGACGCCGAGCGTGAACAGGCCCACCACTCGCCACCGGTGATGCAGTGCGCCCAGGAACAGTCCCGCCGCCGCGGTCAGCGAGGGGAGCAGGTGCCGCGCGCTCGCGAGGACGTGCCGGACCGTCAAGTCGTCCGGGTACTTCTGGCTCTCCTTGACGAAGCAGACGTCGGTGAGCACCCGGGCATTCTCGTGCGGCGCCTGCCCGAAGACCCCGACCGCGCCCGAGGTCGGGAACTTCTGGCCGGTGAGGATCTGCATGAGCGTGGTCTTGCCTGCGCCGTTGCGGTCGAGGAGGCCGTAGATCTTGTTCTCCTGCAACGAGAAATCGATATCGTCGAATGCGGTGACGTTGCCGGATCGCTTGCCGAGGCCCCGCGCCGAGGCGATGGTCTTCGTGTCGGATACCGTGCCGATCATCGTGCTCCCTCCCGTTGGTCGAGCATGGTCTCGAGTTCGGCGATGCTGACGCCGAGTTTGTCCGCCTCGGTGACGAGCGGATCGATGAACTGTTGCGCGAACCGCTCGCGTCGCCTGAAGCGCAGCGCGTTCCGGGCGCCGGAGGTGACGAACATCCCGATTCGCCGCTTTTTGTAGAGGATCCCGTCGGCGGCGAGCTGATTCAGGCCCTGGCTGCGGTCGCCGGTTGATCCGGTGGAATGCGGCGAGTTCGTTGGTGGACGGCACCTGGCCTTCCTCGGGAAGGGTTCCGTCGATGATCGAGTTCTCGATGAGTTCCGCGATGTGCCGGAACAGCGGTCTGCCGAGTCGATCATCGACGCCCGCCTCGTCGGTTGATCGGTTCATTACTCATGTAATGAACCAGAGAACTAGGGCGGTCCGAGCGCAAGAGGTCCCCGATCGCGTAGTTTTTAGCCCATGGAACTGACGCACGTGGCGGTGGGAAATGGAAATTGCACGGTCCGGATCGACGGACCGGAGAGCAAACACACCGTTCTCCTGCTACCGGGGGCCGGCGACGGGCCGGATGTCTACGACGGCGTCTGCGAGCGCCTGCACAATTCGGACCTGCGCACGATCGTGCCCGAGGACATCACCGGTCTCGACGAAGCGGCGGTCATGGGCCTGCTCGACGAGCTGAAGGTCGGGTGGGTCAACCTGGTCGGCAGCCGGGAAGGGGCCGAACTGGCCTGGTCGCTGGCGGCGCGCCAGTTCGGGCGCTTCGCGAGCCTCGTCGTCGCCGACCGGGGGCATCCGGCGGCGCCCGACGCCGCGGGTGCGGTGCGCGGATCCGACTGTCCGGCGGTCGAACTCCCCACCACCGTGATGGTCGGGGACCCTGACCGGCGCGCCGAGGCGGACGCCAGCGGACGCTTCGTCTACTCCGACTTCCGCGTCGTCCAACTCGACGGCGTCAGCAACGTCCCGGCGGCCGCGGCCGCGGAGTTGGCCACCGAGATCGTGCTCCGCACCAGCCCCTGGTAGACCTGAGGCCCCACGCCGAGCCCGGCCGGGCTCAGCGTGGGGCGTACATGATGACCGCCATGCCCAGCAGGCAGATGAGGGCGCCCGAGACATCCCAGCGGTCCGGGCGGAAACCGTCGGCCACCATGCCCCAGATCAGCGAGCCCGCGACGAACACCCCGCCGTAGGCGGCGAGGATGCGGCCGAAGTTGGCGTCCGGCTGCATCGTCGCGACGAACCCGTACGCTCCGAGCGCCGCGACACCGGCGCCGATCCAGATCCAGCCCCGGTGTTCGCGGACGCCCTGCCACACCAGCCACGCGCCGCCGATCTCGAACAGCGCCGCGACGGCGAATAGCGCGACGGATTTGGCGACCGTCACTCGAACGGCAGGTCGAGGCCGAGGAGAGCGTTCTCGACCACCTCGGGCATCGCCGGGTGGATCCAGTACTGTCCCCGCGCCACCTGCTGCGCCGTCAACCCGAAGCTCATCGCCTGGATCAGCGGCTGGATCACCGTCGGCGCCTGGGCGCCGATCACGTGCGCCCCCAGCAGGCGCCCGGTGCCCCGTTCCGCGACGACCTTGCAGAGACCCTCGTCGTCCTCCATCGCCCACCCGTACGCGACGTCGCCGTACGCCTGCACCTTCACCGTGACGTCCCAGCCGGCCTCCCGGGCCTCGGCCTCGGTCAGCCCGACGTGCGCGATCTGCGGGTCGGTGAACACGGCGGCGGGAACGAACCGGTGGTCCGAGGCGCGCAGCCCCGACGTGTCCTTCCACGCGTCCTGCAGCAGATTGTGCTGAACGACCCGGGCCTCGTGGTTGGCGACGTGCTTGAGCTGGTACGGCGAGGAGACGTCGCCGAGCGCGTAAACGCCTTCGGCACTGGTCCGTTGGAAGTCGTCGACCACGACGCGTCCCTCGTCGTCGAGATCGATGCCGCCGGCGGCGGCCCCGACGGCGTCGCCGTTCGACTGCCGCCCGGTGGCCACCAGGAGAACGTCGCCCGAGACGACGGTGCCGTCCGCGAGTTCGACGGCGACGCCGTCACCGTCCCGGCGCACGGCCTGCACGGCGTGCCCGCGGTGCACGTCCCACTTCTGCTCGGCGAGATCCGTGAATCGGCGGGAGACGTCCTCGTCGAGGTGGCGCAGCAAGCGTGTGCTGCGCGCGATCAGCGACACCCGGGTGCCCAGCGCGGAGAACACGTGCGCGAACTCGGCGGCGATGAATCCCGCGCCGATGATCACCATCCGCTGGGGCAGTTCCGGCAGCCGCATGATGTCGTTGTTCGTGTAGAACGGCACGCCCGACTCCCGGACGACGTCGGGAATGATCGGCCGCGATCCCGCAGCGATGACCACCTGGTCGGCCGTGATCACCTCCCCGGTCCCGGTGTCGAGGGTCCGCGGGCCTGTGAACGTCGCGTGCCCGCGGAACAGCGTCGTGTTCGGGCTGTCCTCGGCGCGGTAGCGTTCCCCGCCGGCCGAGATCGGGTCGATGCGGCCGAAGACCCGTTTGACGATGTCGGGCCAGCGCACACCCTCGAGTTGGGCGTCGACGCCGTACTTGGCGGAACCCGTGACCGTGCGGGCCACCTCCGCGGCGTACACGAACATCTTCGTCGGGATGCAGCCCACGTTCAGGCACGTCCCGCCGTACGTGCCCTCCTCCAGGATCGCGATCTTCCTGTCCGCGAACCGTTCGTCGGGCAGCGAGTTGCCGGACCCCGACCCGATGATCGCCAGATCGAAATGTGTCACCGGTTCGCCTCCGCCGCGTTGTGGCCGTGCAGCCACTCGAGCCACAGGTCCACCTCGGCGAACGCCTCGGCGCGGGGCTGGTCGGCGGACAGGAACACGTCGTGCCGGGCGCCCGCGATCGGCACGATCGTGGTGCGGTCGCCGAGACACCCCGCCCAGCGCGCGATCTGCCGGACGTCGAGGACGGCGTCCGCCGTGTCGACCCGGGGGTCGTACCGCGGCGCGAAGTACGACGCCTTGGAACGCAAGACCAGGGCGGGAACCCCGATGTCGAGTCCCCGGTGCAACTGCGCGTGCCCGCGGCGCACCGCGCGCAGCCACCCGAATGTCACGGGGAAACCGCTCAGCGGCTTCCAGTCGAGGTTGTAGTTCCAGATGCCGTTGCCCTCGACATGCAGGCTCACGCCGTACGTGTCGAGCCCGGTCTTCGGGACGATCGACTTGCGCTTGACCCGCCCGACCGCGTCGACAGCCACCGTCCCGACGTTCCGCAGGTACGACGGACCCTGCAGGTCGAACCACGGGCTGTTGAGGATGACTCCGCTGATGCCGAGGGCTGCGGTGCCGCCCGCCCTGCGCTGCAGGCGGTGCAGCCACAGCGGCAGCACCAGGCCGCCCGTCGAATGCGCGACCAGCAGGACCTCGCCGTCGGCGGTCTGCTCCCGGACCTGGCGCAACGCCTCGTCCAGTTCGGCGTCGTACAGGCTCAGATCGGAGACGAAGTGCGGCGTCTGCCCCGGTTCGAGCGAGCGCCCGCACTTGCGCAGATCGAGTGCGAAGAACGCGTAACCCTGTTCGGCGAAGTGCTCGGCCAGGTGTTTCTGGAAGAAGTAATCGGTGAATCCGTGGACGTAGAGCACGGCGCGGCCGGTCTTCTTCGTCTCCTGCGGAGGCTGGTAGCGGATCAGCGTCGCCTTCACCTCGCCCTCGCCGTCGGGGTCGGTGCCGAGAGGGATGGTCAGCTGTTGATAACCGTCGCCGAGAACGTCGGGAACCCAAGTAGTCACAGATCACAATCTAATGTGCGTTTCGGGGGTGCGGGGAGGCGCACAATTGGGGCAGGTGATTTTCGCTCATACGCGCGGGTAACCTATCCGGCGAACACGGCAGGCGTATGCGCGTACGGCTATGGACAAGGAAGTCGATACTCCAGTGTCAGATCAGAATGCGGTAGAGACGAAAACGGATGTAGTGCTGGTTGGCGCGGGCATCATGAGCGCGACGCTGGGAGCGATCCTGCGTCAGGTGCAGCCCGATTGGTCGATCACCACATTCGAGCGGCTCGACGCAGTAGCCGCCGAGAGCAGCGACCCGTGGAACAACGCGGGCACCGGCCACTCCGCACTGTGTGAGCTCAATTACACCCCGCAGAACGCCGACGGCACCGTGGACATCACGAAGGCCGTCAACGTGAACGAACAGTTCCAGGTGTCGCGGCAGTTCTGGGCGCACGGCGTCGAGAGCGGTGTGCTGACGCAGCCCAAGGAGTTCATCAACCCCATCCCGCACGTGAGCTTCGTGCACGGCGAGGCCAACGCGAAGTACCTGCGGGCCCGCTACGACGCCCTCGCCGGTCACCCCCTGTTCGCGGGCATGGAGTACATCGACGCCCCCGACGAGTTCACCCGCCGGCTGCCGTTGATGGCGAAGGGCCGCGACTTCAGCGATCCGATCGCCCTCAACTGGACCCAGGACGGCACCGACGTCGACTTCGGCGCCCTCACCAAGCAGCTCCTCGGCTACGTCGGCGCGTCCGGCGGCGTCGTCCACTTCGGGCACGAGGTCACCGACCTCACCAAGCAGTCCGACGGCAGCTGGGTGGTCAAGGTCACCAACCGCCGCAACGGTGCCAAGAAGGTCGTGCGCGCCAAGTTCGTGTTCGTCGGCGCCGGCGGCGGTGCACTGCACCTGCTGCAGAAGTCCGGGATCGCGGAGGCCAAGGGATTCGGCGGGTTCCCCGTCAGCGGCGCGTTCCTGCGCTGCACCAACCCGGAGCTCATCGACCAGCACCGCGCCAAGGTCTACGGCAAGGCCGCTGTCGGCGCGCCCCCCATGTCGGTGCCGCACCTCGACACCCGCGTGATCGGCAGCAAGCCCGGACTGCTGTTCGGTCCGTACGCCGGCTGGTCGCCCAAGTTCCTCAAGCAGGGCCGGGTCACCGACCTGCCCAGCTCGGTCAAGCCGAACAACCTGCTATCGATGCTCGGCGTCGGCGTCAGCGAACTGGGTCTCGTCAAGTACCTGATCAGTGAGCTCGCGATGTCCGAGGCCGGCCGCATCGACACCCTCCGGGAGTTCGTCCCGAAGGCGCTCGGCAAGGACTGGGAGCTGATCACCGCAGGCCAGCGCGTCCAGGTCATCCGCCGCGCCAAGGGCAAGGGCGGCGTCCTCGAATTCGGCACCGCCGTCGTCAACGCCGGCGACGGCAGCATCGCAGGCCTCCTCGGCGCGTCGCCGGGTGCGTCCACCGCGGTGCCCGCCATGCTCGACGTGCTGCAGCGCTGCTTCCCGACGCAGTACGAGTCGTGGAAGCCGAAGCTCCAGGAAATGGTGCCCTCGCTCGGCGTCAAGCTCTCCGACGACACCGGCCTGTTCTCGCAGGTGTGGGACTGGACGTCGAAGGTGCTCCAGCTCGACACCAGCAAGGTCGAGGACGCGTCGGTCGCGGTCTGACGGACCGCTCGGCCCGGGTCCACGGGCGCGCGCACTCACGGGTGCTGTGCGATAGTTGCCTGTCATGACGGCAACTGCAGCACTCAAGCGTTCGTGGGCACTCGATCTCGACAACAAGACGCTCTACGAGTTGCTCCAGCTCCGCGTAGAGGTCTTCGTCGTCGAGCAGGCGTGCCCGTACCCGGAACTCGACGGCCGGGACCTGCTGGCCGAGACGCGCCACTTCTGGTTGGAGCAGGACGGTCAGGTGGTCTGCACGCTCCGCCTCCTCGAGGAGCACGCCGACGGCAACAAGTCGTTCCGCATCGGCCGGCTGTGCACGGCGCGGCCGGCGCGCGGTCAGGGGCACACGACGCGTCTGCTGCGCGCCGCGCTCGCCGAGGTCGGTGACGCGCCGTGCCGGATCAACGCGCAGACGTACCTGGTGGACATGTACGCCAAGCACGGTTTCCGGCCGGACGGCGAAGAGTTCGTCGAGGACGGCATCCCGCACGTCCCGATGCGGCGCGGCGGCGGTGCCGCCCATGATGCCGGCGGCGGTGCCGCGGCGTCGGAGGTGGCGGAGGCGGCCCCGTCGAGCGCCGGGCAGTGAGCGCCGACTAGGGTCGTCAGGTGAATGTCCGCGGGGAAGTCCTGTTCGAATCAGGCGCGGTCCCGCCACTGTGACGGATCTCTGACCGGCTGCCACCACCCYGGTTGCCGATCCGGTCTCCCAGCCAGATTGCCGCGGCGTTCGTACCGGCCAAAGCTCTCGGCGAGGAAACCGGGACGTGAAGGGATGCAGCGTGCGTACGGATCGTGAAGTGGATCAGGTTCGACCCGACTTTTCGTGGGGATTTCCGTTCAGTGCGGTGGTCGGTCAGGACCGGTTGCGGCTGGCCCTCGTCCTCTGCGCGGTCCATCCCGGTATCGGCGGCGTCCTCGTCCGCGGTGAGAAGGGGACGGCCAAGTCGACGGTCGTTCGCGCTCTCACCGCCCTGCTGCCTGCGGTGCAGGACGAGAACGGCACCCGCCCGGCGCGGCTGATCGAATTGCCGGTCGGAGCCACGGAAGACCGCGTCGTCGGTTCCCTCGATCTCGAGAAGGTGCTGCGCGACGGTGAGCGCGCGTTCCAACCCGGACTGCTGTCGGCTGCTCATCAGGGTGTGCTCTACGTCGACGAGGTCAACCTCCTGCACGACCATCTGGTCGACGTGCTCCTCGACGCCGCGGCGATGGGCCGCGTCCACGTCGAACGGGACGGCATCTCGCATTCGCACGCCGCCCGGTTCGTCATGGTCGGCACGATGAATCCGGAGGAGGGCGAGCTCCGGCCGCAGCTTCTCGACCGGTTCGGGCTGGCCGTCGACGTCGCGGCGTCGCGGGAGGTGGACGTGCGCATGGAGGTGGTCCGGCGGCGGCTGGACTTCGAGCGTGATCCCGCAGGGTTCGTCGAGCGCTACGCCGCGCAGGACGCCGCCCTCGCCGCCGCCATCCTCGAGGCCCGCGACCGGCTCGACTCCGTCGTGCTCGACGACGTCGAGTTGCGCCGAATCGCTTCTCTCTGTGCGTCGTTCGACGTGGACGGCATGCGCGCCGATCTCGTCCTCGCCCGCACCGCGACCGCGCACGCCGCATGGCGGGGCGCCGGGGCCGTCGAGGCGGAGGACGTGCGGGTGGCCGCTGAACTGACCCTGCCGCACCGTCGCCGCCGGGATCCGTTCGACGAACCCGGTCTCGACGAACAGCAACTCGACGACGCGCTCCGGCAGGCCGACGAGGACGCGCGGTCCGGTGCCGGGGAACCGCCGGAGCAGGAACCCGGATCTTCGCCCGGCGCACCGCCCGCGGCGGACGGCACGGATACCGACCCGGAGGGACCCGACGATCCCGACGGGCCCGGAGGCGGTGCACCCGCGCCGCCGGAGCGCCCGGCCGGGCCGACCGGCACCCAGTTCACCACCAAACTTCTCGAGGTACCCGGGGTCGGCGAGGGCGCGCCGGGCCGGCGTTCCCGTTCCCGTTCGTCGCGCGGTCGCGCGGTGCGCTCCACCGCCGAGTCGGGGCACGGACTCCACCTGGTCGGCACGCTCTTCGCCGCAGCCGGGCAGCAGGTTGCCCGCGGCCGGACCGCCGGACGGATGATCCTCGATTCCGTCGATCTGCGTGGAGCGATCCGCGAAGGCCGCGAGGGCAATCTCGTGGTGTTCGTCGTCGATGCATCCGGGTCGATGGCGGCCCGTGACCGGTTGTCGGCCGTGACCGGCGCCGTCGTCTCGTTGCTCCGCGACGCCTACCAGCGCCGCGACAAGGTGGCGGTGATCACGGTCCGCGGTCGGGCCGCGGAACTCGTCCTGCCGCCCACCTCGTCGGTCGACATCGCCGTCCGTCGTCTGCAGGGAATGAAGACGGGTGGCAAATCGCCACTGGCAGAGGGATTTCTGCGCGCGCGCGAGGTCGTGCTGCGGGAACGGCTCCGCGACCCGCAGCGCCGCGCTCTCGTCGTCGCGCTGACCGACGGACGGGCGACCGGCGGCAAGGACGCACTGCACCGGGCGAAGGTGGCCGCGGGCCTGCTCGCGGACAGCGCGGTCGCGTCGGTGGTCGTCGACTGCGAGACCGGGATGGTCCGGCTCGGGCTTGCCGCGGAGCTGTCCCGCCGGCTGCGGGGTGGTTACGTCCGGCTCGGCGAATTGTCCGCGCAGCAGGTTGCGGGCGTCGTCCGCGCCGCGGCGTGACCCGGACGCGGATTCGGTAGGGAGAGAGAAGGCACATGCCCAAGGGTGTTCCCGAGAACGTTCCGAACGACGGCCTCACCACGCGTCAACGGCGCAACGCTCCCGTGCTCGCGGTCCACACCGGACCGGGTAAGGGGAAGTCGACGGCCGCGTTCGGCATGGCGCTGCGCGCCTGGAATCAGGGATTTGACGTCGGAGTGTTCCAGTTCGTCAAGAGCGCCAAGTGGAAGGTGGGGGAGGAAGCGGCCTTCCGTGCCCTCGGCCAACTGCACGACGACACCGGTGTCGGCGGGGCGGTGCAGTGGCACAAGATGGGCGAGGGCTGGTCGTGGACGCGTAAGCACGGCAGCGAGGAGGACCACGCCGCCGCGGCCGCTGAGGGGTGGGCTGAGATCGCGCGCCGGCTGGGCGCCGAGGAGCACCGCTTCTACGTGCTCGACGAATTCACATACCCCCTGAAGTGGGGATGGGTCGACGTCGACGAGGTGGTCGAGGTCCTGCGGAACCGGCCGGGCAACCAGCACGTGGTGATCACGGGCCGCGACGCCCCGCAGGCGCTGATCGACGCCGCGGATCTGGTGACGGAGATGACCAAGATCAAGCATCCGATGGACGCGGGCCGGAAGGGCCAGCGGGGAATCGAGTGGTGACCACCCTCGCCGCTGTGCCCGCGGTGGTCATCGCCGCCCCCGCATCGGGTAGTGGAAAGACCACCGTCGCAACCGGTTTGGTGGGGGCGCTGCGTGAGTCCGGCTACGCGGTGGCACCGTTCAAAGTCGGCCCCGACTACATCGACCCCGGGTACCACGGGCTCGCGGCCGGACGTCCGGGACGCAATCTCGACCCGGTCATGGTCGGCGCGGAGCGGATCGCCCCGCTGTACCGGCACGGGAGTTCGGGGTGCGACGTCGCGGTCGTCGAGGGTGTCATGGGCCTGTTCGACGGCAAGATCGACGCCGCGTCCCACGAGCCGTCGGCGGAGGGGTCGACGGCCCAGGTGGCAGCGCTGCTCGGCGCCCCCGTGGTGCTCGTGGTGGACGCTCGCGGCCACAGTCAGAGCCTGGCCGCCGTCCTGCACGGCTTCTCGACGTACGACTCCGGGGTTCGCATCGGCGGGGTGATCCTCAACCGGGTGGGCAGCCCGCGGCACGAACAGGTGCTGCGGCAGGCGTGCGAGCGCGTCGGGCTCCCCGTGCTCGGCGCCGTGCCGCGGATGGCCGAACTGGAGGTCCCGTCCCGCCATCTCGGGCTGATCCCGGCCGCGGAGCACGGAGCCGACGCGGTGGACGCCGTCGACGCCATGACCCGATTGGCCGCCCGCCACCTCGACCTCCCCGCCATCCGCGCACTCGCGTCCTCGGCGGTCGACGGGCCGGCGTGGGACCCCGCCGACGAGGTCGGACCGATTCCGCCCGGCCCGCGCCCGACCGTGGCGATCGCCGGGGGCCGCGCGTTCACGTTCGGGTACGCCGAGCACCGCGAACTCCTGGACGCCGCCGGTGCGGACGTGATCACGTTCGACCCCCTGCACGACGCGTTGCCGACCGGCACGAGCGGCGTGGTGCTGCCCGGTGGTTTCCCCGAGGAGCACGCCGTCGCGCTCGCGGAAAACTCTGCGCTCCTGTCTCAGATACGCGCACTCGCCACATCGGGGGCACCGATCCATGCGGAGTGCGCCGGTCTGCTCTACCTCGCCCGCAGCCTCGACGGGCACGCGATGGCCTCCGTGGTCGGGGTCGACGCCTCGTTCGGGTCTCGTCTCACGCTCGGGTACCGCGAGGCGGTGGCGGTCACGGACTCCACGCTCTTCGCGGCCGGTGAGCGGGTGGTCGGCCACGAGTTCCATCGCACGTCGCTCACCGCGGCGGAGGCGGACGGCTTCGCGCCGGCCTGGGGCTGGCGGCCCTGGGACGGTGACCCTGCGCGCGAGGGTTTCGTGCGCGGCGGCGTGCACGCCTCGTACCTGCACACGCACCCCGCGGGTCACCCGGCGGCGATCACCCGTTTCGTGGCCGCGGCCCGCACCTTCGCCGCGCATGGGTGACGTCTGCGTCGGCGTCGGGTTCCGCGCGGCCGCGGGCAGCGCGGACATCCTCGCCGCCGTCCGGCACGTGCTGACGTCCGCGGGCCCGGATTCGGACGGGACTCTGGACTGCCTGTGCACCCTCGACCGTAAGTCCGTGGACCCGGCTGTCCGGGATGCGGCGGCGGCGTTGGGTGTCCCCGTCCGCGGATTCGCGGCGGCGGAACTCGCCGCCGTCGAGGTGGCGAACCCGTCGGACCGGGTTCACTCGGYGACGGGATCGCCGAGCGTCGCGGAAGCGGCGGCCGTGCTCGGCGCGGGCGGCGGGCCCCTGATCGTGACCAAGTGGTCCGCGAATGGCGTCGTCGTCGCGGCAGCCCGTAAAGTTTCGTAGGTTCGAGACAAGACGTGCAGGATTTTCTGGAGAAACGGGGAGAGCGCGTGACTGCTGCCACCGGAGACGAGACCAACTACCTGGTCGGACTCAATTTGGCCGATCGTCGTGTGGTCGTGGTCGGTGGCGGAACAGTCGCACAGCGCAGGCTCGGGCTCCTGATCGCATCGGGTGCACGGGTCCACCTGATCAGCCGCGCGGTCACGCCGGCGGTTGAAGGAATGGCCACTGCGGGACAGATCACAGTGGAACTTCGCGAGTACCGGGACGGCGACCTCGCCGACGCCTGGTACGCCATCGCGTGCACGGACGAACCGGACACCAACGCGGCGATCGTCGCGGAGGCCGAGCGGAACCGTGTCTTCTGCGTCCGCGCCGACAACGCCCGCTACGGCACCGCCGTCACTCCGGCGAGCGCGAGCTACGACGGGATGAGCATCGGCGTGCTGGCCGGCGGCGACCACCGTCGGTCCGCCGCCGTGCGCACTGCCCTCGTCGAGGGCCTGCAATCGGGTGCGGTCGCCGACACCGCCGACCATCCGGCAGCCGGTGTCGCGCTGGTGGGCGGCGGTCCGGGCGACCCCGACCTCATCACCGTGCGCGGCCGTCGACTGCTGGCCCGGGCCGACGTGGTGGTCGCCGACCGCCTCGCCCCGCCCGAACTGCTCGCCGAACTGGGCTCGGACGTCGAGGTCATCGACGCCGCGAAGATTCCGTACGGCCGCGCGATGGCGCAGGAGGCGATCAACGCCGCCCTCATCGACGGCGCGAAGGCCGGCAAGTTCGTGGTGCGGCTCAAGGGCGGCGACCCGTACGTGTTCGGGCGCGGCTACGAGGAACTGGAGGCGTGCGCCGCGGCGGGTGTGCCCGTCACGGTCGTCCCCGGGATCACCAGCGCCATCTCGGTGCCGTCGGCCGCCGGCATCCCGGTCACCCACCGGGGCGTCACCCACGAGTTCGTCGTCGTCAGCGGTCACGTCGCCCCCGACCACCCGGATTCCCTCGTCGACTGGTCGGCGCTGGCCCGGTTGAAGGGCACGATCGTGTTGCTGATGGCCGTCGAACGCATCGAGGCGTTCGCGACCGTCCTGATGGACGGCGGGCGTCCCGTGGACACCCCGGTCACGGTGATCCAGGAGGGCACGCTGCGGACGCAGCGCACCCTGYGGGCCGATCTCCAGACCGTGGCCGCGCGGGTCAAGGAAGAGCAGATCCGTCCCCCCGCCATCGTGGTCATCGGGCCCGTGGCCGGGTTTTCTGTGGACGCTGGGTAACGTGAACCCCCGTGTCTGAATCCCGAGTACCCGAAGGCGCGCCGGCGTCGAACCAGTCTGCGGCGAGAGCCACGGTGAATCCGCCCGCCGCCACCCGCGTGATGGGGCTGGCGATCGTCGTGCTGAGCGGGCTGCAGATGATGGTGGTCCTCGACGGCACCGTCGCGAATCTGGCGCTCGCGCCGCTGCAGGCCGACCTGGGTCTGAGCGACAGCGGCCGCAACTGGGTGCTGACATCGTACGCGCTTGCGTTCGGTGGCCTCATGCTGCTGGGCGGACGGCTCGGTGACGCGTTCGGCCGGAAGAAGATGTTCGTCGGCGGTGTCGCCCTGTTCACGATCGCCTCGCTGCTGTGCGGTCTGGCGGTGGGCGAGTTCATGCTGATCGCGGCCCGGTTCCTGCAGGGCGTCGGCGCCGCGGTGGCCTCGCCGACGGCACTGGCCCTGGTGGCGACCACATTCGCGGCCGGACCCGCGCGCAACCAGGCCATCGCGATCTTCGCGGCCATGACGGGCATCGGGTCGATCGCGGGCCTGATCATCGGCGGCGCGCTCACCGAGGTGTCGTGGCGCCTGATCTTCCTCATCAACGTGCCCATCGGCGTCGTCATCGTGGGGTGCGCGTTCGTGGCGCTGAAGGAGACGGCGGGCGAGCGCCTGGCCCTCGACGTTCCCGGCGCGGTCCTCGCGACGGTCGCGGCGACGGGCGTGGTGTTCGCGCTCACCGAGGGCCCGGAACTCGGCTGGGGGAGTCCGTACGTGATCGGCGCGCTCGTCGCCGGGCTGCTGCTGTTCGGCGCGTTCCTGTACGTCGAACGGACCGCCGACAACCCGCTGCTGCCGTTCTCGCTGTTCCACGACAAGAACCGGGTGGCGACGCTCGTCGCGATCTTCTTCGCCGGTGCCGTCATGTTCACGGTCGCCGCGTTCGTGGCGTTGTTCGTCCAGGACATCCTCGGCTACAGCCCGCTGGAGGCGGGCCTCGCGTTCATTCCGTTCGCGTTCGGCCTCGGCAGCGCGGCCGCGGTGGCGTCCAAGCTCGCCGTGCGGATCCAGCCGCGGTGGCTCGTGGTCGCCGGCGCCACGATCATGGTGGTCGGGCTGCTCTACGGGTCGACCCTCGACAGTTCCGCCACCTATCTGGCCAACCTGTTCGTACCGGTCATCGGCATCGGGTTCGGCGTCGGACTCGCCGTGGTCCCGCTCCCGCTGTGCGCCATCGCCGGGGTGTCGGAAACGGAGATCGGGCCGCTCGCCGCCATCGCGCAGGTGGCGCAGACCCTGGGCGGACCTCTCGCCCTCGCCGTCATCGGGGCGATGGCCACGTCGCGCACCCTCTCGCTCGGCGGCATCTCCGGCAAGGTCGCGGACATGAATCCGGCGCAACTCGAGGCACTGGGCAACGGCTACACCTTCGCCCTCGTCGGCAGCGCCGGCTGCGCCCTCATCGCCGGATTCGCCGCGCTGTTCATCCGCTTCACCCCGCAACAGGTCGCGCAGGCGCAGGCCGCCGAGAAGGCCGCGCAGCAGGCGTGAGCGTTTCGGCCCGGTGGCCGGAGACCGTCGCTAGCATCCGGTCATGGACTACAAAATCGAGCTGATCATTCTGCCGGTGTCCGACGTGGACCGGGCCAAGGCGTTCTACGCCGACCAGGTCGGCTTCGTCGTCGACCACGATCACCGCGTGGACGAGAATGTGCGGTTCGTCCAGCTCACTCCGCCCGGGTCGGCCTGCTCGATCGCCGTCGGCGAGGGCCTGGTCGACACCCCGCCCGGCTCGGTGCACGGGTTGCAGATCGTCATCGACGACGCCGATGCCGCCCACGCGGAACTGTCCGCCCGCGGTGTGCCCGTCAGCGAGGTGCAGGATCTGGCATGGGGGCGCTTCGTGTATTTCGCCGATCCCGACGGCAACCAGTGGGCGCTGCAGCAGCTTCCGCAACGCGGCTGACTCCGGCGGCGGGTGGCAGAAATCGGCCCGCCCGCGCACGTCGGGCGGAGCATGATGGTCCTGTGCTCACGCCCACCCGCACGTCCGTCATGGGGGCAGTCGCAGTAGGCATGCTGCTGGCTGCCTGGGTGGCCGGGGTTCCGGCCACCGCCGCGCCCGCCGCACCGGACCCACGCGTCGGTCCGCTGTTCCTGGCCGGGACGCCGATCCACGTCTGCACCGGATCGGTCCTGGACAGCACGGACGGCGACCTCGTGCTCACCGCCGCGCACTGCATCGCAGGGTCCGGCGGTGCCCTGTCGTTCGCGCCCGGATACGACCGCGGCGTGGCCCCGTTCGGACTGTGGACGGTGYCCCAGATCTACGTCGACCCCGCCTGGCTGGAGTCGCAGGACCCCCAGCACGACTTTGCCGTCCTCCGGGTGGCGCCGAGTGGAACCACCGTGCCCGCCTCCGTCGAATCGGTGGTCGGTGGCGGCTTCGAACTGGCGCCCGCCCCGGCAGCCGAGACCACCGTGGCGGTTACCGGCTACCCGACGCTGGGTGACAGTCCGGTGTCGTGCACAGCCGCGACCACGTCGACGGACAGCTATCCGACGGTGGTCTGCGACGGTCTCGGCGACGGGACGAGTGGTGGCCCGTGGGTGGCGGGTCCGCGGGTCGTCGCCCTCGTCGGGGGCCTCGACCACGGCGGGTGCACCGACTCGGTGTCCTACTCGCCGGCCTTCGGCGCCGCCACACTCGACCTGTTGCAGCGCGCGGAGAACCGCGGCGCGGGCGACTCGACACCGTTCGCACTGCCCGGTACCTGCACCCGATCCTGACGGAGCCTGTGGTCAGCGGGGGGCGGGCCGGTACCGGCGCACGGGTCTGCCCGCACCCCCGTACTCCAGCCGGACCTCCAGCAGTCCCTCGGACAGGTAGTGCTCGAGGTAGCGGCGGACACTGACCCGGGACAGTCCGGCGAGTTCGGCGCACTCGGTCGACGACAGCTCGCCCTTCGACCGCAGGATGTCGAGCACCAGGCGGCCGGTTTCGGCGCTGAGCCCCTTCGGTAGCCGGCTCGGGTCCGGATTCTTGCCCTTGCCCCCGAACAGGGAGTCGATCAGGGATTGGTCGGCGCCGGACTGTGATTCGAGCGCGCGGGCGCGGCGCCGGAAGTTCTCGAGTTTCTCCTGCAGCTGCGTGTAGTCGAACGGCTTGACCAGATAGTCGGAGGCGCCGCCGTGCAGTGCGCGGCTGACGGTGTCGATCTCCCGGGCGGCGGTGATCATGATGACGCCCACGGCGTTGCCCTCGGCGCGCAGTCGCTGCAGGACGTCGAGGCCGGACATGTCCGGCAGGTACACGTCCAGGAGCACGAGGTCGGGGTTGCCGGTGCGCACCGATTCGAGGGCGTCCGCGGCGGTCCGCGCCACCCCGACGGTGGTGAACCCCGGTGTCTTGTCGACGAATCGGCGGTGGATCTCCGCGACCATGAAGTCGTCGTCGACGACCAGGACCTCATACATCGCCGCGCCGTCCCGTCATGATCGGAGAGTCTAGCTACGCGGCACGTGGACGGTGAACAAGGCACCACCGGTGCCGGGTGCGTCCGAGACGGCCGCGGACCCGCCGTGCTGGGAGCTGACGAGACGGACCAGGGCGAGCCCGATTCCGCGGCCGCCGGGCGTGCCGGGCTTCGAGGTGACCCCGCGGGAGAAGATCTCCTCCCGCATCGTCTCGGGAACTCCGGGGCCGGAATCGGCGACCTCGATGAGAATGCCGTCGTCGTCGGTGATCCGGATCGAGATCCGCGCGTCCCGGCCGCCCTCGGAGACGTCGACGGCGTTGTCGATGAGGTTGCCGAGCACGGTGATCACGTCGGTGGCGAGTTCGGGGTCGAGGGCGTGCAGGTGCGAGTCCGGTTCCAGCGTCAGCGACACCCCGGTCTCGGCGGCGAGCGACGTCTTCGCGATCAGCAGCGCGGCCACGGCGGGATCCGAGATACGTTGCGTGACAGCATCACTGATCTCCGCCCGACGGCGGGTGAGGGTGCCGACGAACTCGGTGACCGCGTCGTAGTCGCCGAGCTGTGTCAGCCCCGAGATCGTGTGCAGCTGGTTGGCGAACTCGTGCGTCTGCGCCCGCAGGGTGTCGGTGACACTCTTGTGCGAAGACAGCTGGCTCTGCATCGACGCCAGTTCGGTGCTGTCGCGCATCGTGGTGACGGTGCCGATCTCGTGGCCCTGGCTGGTCGCGGCGCGGCGGCTCAAGGCGAGCATCCGCGACGACGTCGACAGCACCACGTCGCGGCCGTCCTCCCCGGTGAGGAGGTACTGCCGGACGGCCGGGTCGAGCGCGATGTCGTCGACGTGCCTGCCGACGGCGTCGCCGGTGAGGTCGAGCAGTTCCTGGGCGCTGTCGTTGAGCACGGTGATCACCCCGTCGGGGTTCACCGCGACCACCCCCTCGCGGATGCTGTGCAGCAGGGCCTCGCGATGGTCGGCGAGACTTGCGATCTCGGCGATTTCGAGTCCGCGGGTGTGGGTCTTGATCCGGCGGGACAGCAGCCACGAGCCGAGAAGCCCCAGACCGGCGCCGATCCCGAGATACAGCAGCAGGCGCGCCCCCGCGCTGCTGAGCAGGTCCCAGATGGACGGGTAGTCGTCGCTGACGGAGACGACCGCCAGGACGTCCCCGGTCGCGGACAGGATCGGGACGTGCCCGACGATGGCGCGGCGCCCGTCGACGTCCACGTCGCCCGACCAGGCGCGTCCGGTCATCACGTCGCTGGCCCCGAGTTCCGCGGGAACCCCGAGCCGGGTCGGATCCGACGACACGGTGACCGCCCCGTTCGGCGCGACGATCTCGGCGAGCGTGGCGCCCGACAGGTTGACGGCGCGATCGACCTCCGGTGCCAGCACCCGCTCGACCGAGCGGTCCGACAGCTGGTCGCGCACCACCGGCGTCGACGCCACGTTCTCGGCCACCGCGATCATGCGCTGTCCCTGGAGGTCGCGGAACTCCACGGTCGACTGGTGGACCGACACCGCGGCCACCGCGAGCAGCACGACGGCGACGACGACGAGCTGGAGGAGCAGGACCTGGCCCGCGAGGCTACGAACGCGGGGATGAAGTGGTGACCACAATGAACTTAAGTTCCGTTTCGTTCGCATAGGTGACGTGCATCACGCCGGAGGTTCAGTATTGCGGAAGATCACATTCATGGCGAAATGGGGAACGATGTCGAGAACAGGTAGCGGGAGCAGGGTACGCGCGCTGCTCCTGCTCGCGCTCGTGGGCCTCCTCGTGGCCGGCTGCGGGGTCACCCGCGGCGAGGACGAGGGCCTGCACAGGGTGCGGATGATGGTTCCGAACAGTCCGGGCGGCGGCTACGACCTCACGGCGCGGACCGCGGTGAAGATCATGGAAGACGAGGACATCACCGGCCGCGTCGAGGTCTTCAACGTGATCGGCGCAGGTGGAACGGTGGCGATGGCCCGGCTGATGAACGAGGCCGGCAACGACGACCTCATGATGATGATGGGCCTCGGCGTCGTCGGCGCCGGATACACCAACGGCTCCACCGCACGCGTCTCCGACGCCACCGCCCTGGCCAAGATGGTCGAGGAGCAGGAGGGCATTCTGGTGCCCGCGGATTCGCCACTGCAGACCATCGACGACTTCGTGGCGGCCTGGCGTGCGGACCCGGCGTCGATCACCATCGGCGGCGGTTCCTCGCCCGGCGGCCCCGACCACCTGTTCCCGATGGAGACGGCACGCGCGGTGGGAGTGGACCCGAACGCGGTGAACTACGTGTCCTACGACGGCGGAGGCGACCTGCTGACTGCCCTTCTCGGTAAGAAGATCACCGCGGGCACGTCGGGCCTCGGCGAGTACGTGGACCAGATCGAGGCCGGCCAGGTCCGGGTCCTCGCGGTGTCGGGAAACGAGCGGGTCGAAGGTGTCGACGCGCCGACGCTCACCGAGGCCGGAGTGGACCTGACCTTCACCAACTGGCGGGGCGTCCTGGCGCCGCCCGGGCTGTCCGACGGCGCCAAGGCCGACATGGTCGAGGCGCTTCAGAAGTTGCACGACACACCGGAATGGAAGGAGGCCCTGGTGAAGAACGGTTGGAGTGACGCCTTCATGACGGGACCGGAGTTCGAGCAGTTCCTCCGGGACCAGGACGAGCGGGTCTCGTCCACGCTGGCCGAATTGGGGCTGGCATGACCGCGCCCGCAGAACCGTCCGCCGTCTCCGTGGACACGGCGCCGAAGCGGAGGGACCACGCGCAGTTCGTCGTGTGCGCGGTGCTGGCCGTGATCGGGGTGTTCCTCGTCGTCGACGCGCTGTCGCTCAGCGAGGGCTTCGCGAAGGTGGACCCGGTGGGCCCGCGACTGTTCCCGCTCGTCATCGGTGGGGGACTGCTGGTGTTGTCGGTGGTGTTCGCCGTCGCGATCCTGCGTGGCTCCACCGGGGATGCGGACAGCGGAGAGGACGTCGATCCGGACTCTCCGGGCGACTGGAAGACAGTCGGTCTGCTCGTCGGGTTGTTCGTGGTGACCATCGCGCTCGTCGACTTCCTGGGCTGGGCGATCATCGGCACCGTCCTGTTCGCCGGGGCCGCAACAATTCTGGGCAGCAGGCACTGGGTGCGCAACATCGCGATCGGGGCCGTACTCGGATTCGGCAGCTTCTACGCGTTCTACGTCGGGCTCGGAATACCGCTGCCCGCAGGCATTCTGGACGGAATTCTCTGACATGGACAATCTGAACTGGCTGCTGCAGGGGTTCGAGCAGGCGGCCACCCCCATGAACCTGCTCTACGCCTGCATCGGCGTCCTGCTCGGCACGGCGGTCGGTGTGCTCCCGGGCATCGGACCGGCCATGACCGTCGCCCTCCTGCTTCCCGTCACCTACAACGTCAGCCCGAGCGCCGCGTTCATCATGTTCGCCGGCATCTACTACGGCGGCATGTACGGCGGGTCGACGACGTCGATCCTGCTGAACACGCCGGGCGAGTCCTCCTCGGTGATCACGGCGATCGAGGGCAACAAGATGGCGAGAGCAGGCAGGGCCGCGCAGGCCCTGGCGACCGCCGCGATCGGGTCGTTCGTCGCCGGGTCCATCGGCACGATGCTCCTGGTGCTCTTCGCGCCTGCCGTCTCGAGTTTCGCGGTCACCCTCGGTGCGCCGTCGTACCTCGCGATCATGCTGCTCGCTCTCGTCGCCGTCACCGCGGTCCTCGGAACCTCCAAGCTCCGCGGCTGCATCTCCCTGCTCCTCGGTCTCGCGATCGGGTTGGTCGGCATCGACTTCCTCACCGGCCAGCCGCGTGCCACGTTCGGCATCCCGCAGCTGTCGGACGGGATCGACATCGTCGTCGTCGCGGTCGCCGTGTTCGCGCTCGGCGAGGCCCTCTGGGTCGCCGCGCACCTCCGTCGCAAACCGGCCGAGGTCATCCCCGTCGGCAGGCCCTGGATGGGCAAGAGCGACTGGAAGCGTTCCTGGAAGCCGTGGCTGCGGGGCACCGCCTACGGGTTCCCGTTCGGTGCGCTGCCCGCCGGCGGCGCCGAACTGCCCACGTTCCTCTCCTACATCACCGAGAAGAAGCTGTCGAAGCACAAGGACGAATTCGGCAAGGGCGCCATCGAGGGTGTCGCAGGCCCCGAGGCCGCCAACAACGCGTCGGCGGCAGGCACGCTCGTGCCGATGCTCTCGCTGGGTCTGCCGACCAACGCCACGGCCGCGGTCATGCTGACGGCCTTCGTGTCGTACGGAATCCAGCCGGGCCCGACCCTGTTCGAGAAGGAACCGCTGCTGATCTGGACACTGATCGCCAGTCTGTTCATCGGCAATTTCCTGCTGCTGGTGCTCAACCTTCCGCTCGCGCCGCTGTGGGCGAAGCTGCTTCGCACCCCGCGCCCCTACCTGTACGCGGGCATCCTGTTTTTCGCCGCCCTGGGCGCGTTCGCCGTCAACCTCCAATGGCTCGACCTGGCGCTGCTGCTGACGTTCGGGTTGCTGGGTCTGATGATGCGGAGGTTCGGGCTGCCGGTGCTGCCGTTGATCATCGGCGTCATCCTCGGGCCGCGCATCGAACGGCAACTGCGGCAGAGCCTGCAACTCGGCGGCGGCGACTGGGGCAGCCTGTTCACCGAGCCCGTCGCGATCATCGTCTACATCGTGATCGCCGTGCTCCTCATCGCACCCCTCGTCGCCAAGGTCGTCCGCGCGCACTACCCCGTCGCGGCCCCCGATTTCCCCGACGGACCGGCCGGCGGCGACTCCACCGACACAAGAGAGAAGGCACACGCATGATCGTCGTCGGATACACCCCCGACCAGTTCGGAGGGGCGGCCCTCGAACACGGCGTCGCGGAGGCGCAGCTGCGCGGAACGTCGCTGCTCGTGATCAACTCGTCGAAGGGCGACTCCCTCGCCGATCAGTCGTTCGCCGACAACGCGCACCTGCAGGAACTCGAAGGCAAACTGGCCGCGAGCGGAATCGACCACGAGGTCCGGCAGATCGTCGGGGACGAAACCGTCGACGTGATCCTCGAGGCGATGACGGCGCCGAACGCGGAACTGCTCGTGATCGGCATCCGCGACCGCACCCCCGTCGGGAAGCTGCTGATGGGAAGCACCGCCCAGCGGCTGCTGCTGTCCTGCCGCAAACCGGTCCTCGCCGTCAAGCCCGCCGAGCGCTGACGCACCCGTGAGTACTTGTTAACCGCCCGCGGTTAACAAGTACTCACGGGTGGCGGTCAGTCGGTGAGGATGATCAGCTCGCGGTCTGACGCCACCTCGACGCGCAGTCCGGCCTTCGACGCCACCCGCGCCACCCCGCGAACGTCCTGGGGTTCGGCACGGGACACGGTGAGCGCACGGGCCAGCAGACCCTTGTGGTGCTTGTTGAAATGGCTGACGACGGTGCGGGTGCCGTCCGGCTTCTCCGTGAGAACCGTGGCGATCACCGCCTCGGGGATCGGTCCGAGCTGCTGGTACGTCCCCGAGCGCAGGTCGACGACGAGACCGTCCGCCTCGGCCGTGATCGCCCGGGACAGTTCCGGCTTCCACAACGCGCGGAGGGTGCTCAGCCCGGGCAGCTTCGACCCGCCCGACAGCCGGTAGGCGGGGATCAGGTCACCGGCGCGCACCGCGCCGAACAGTGCGGACCCCATCGCGAGCCGCGACAGCGCCTTGGACTTCTGCGCCCTGGTGAACGACTTCGCGTCGAGCGCGTCGAACAGCACACCCGTGTAGCGCTCGAGTGCGGGCCGGGTGGGGGAGACCCACAGTTTGGCGTTGCGCTCGATCTCGTCGGCCTGCGTGGGGCCGAGGCCGAGCGCGAGCTGCGACGCCTCCCCGTCCGCGGCGAGCGTCACCAGCGCCTGGACCAGCATTTCACGGGTTTCGGTGAGCTGCGGCATGGACAGCTCGGCCAGGTCGAGGGGCGCGTCGGCGCCGCCGTCGGACTTGGTTTCGGAGGGAGGAAGTAGCACCAGCACGCACGAAACCCTACCGACGCGCCCGGCCTCGTCCCAGCCGACTATTCTGGTATCCCGTGATTACCCGCCTGTCCCACCTGTTCCTCCGCACGCTGCGCGACGACCCCGCCGACGCCGAGGTCGCCAGCCACAAGCTGCTGGTCCGCGCCGGTTACGTGCGTCGAATCGCGCCCGGTGTCTACTCGTGGCTGCCGCTGGGTCTGCGCGTGCTGCGCGAGGTCGAGCGGGTGGTGCGGGAAGAGATGAACGGCATCGGTGCGCAGGAGATCTCCCTGCCCGCGCTGCTGCCGCGGGAACCGTACGAGGCGTCCAACCGCTGGACCGAGTACGGCGACGGACTGTTCCGCCTGAAGGACCGCAAGGGCGGCGACTACCTGCTCGGACCCACCCACGAGGAACTGTTCGCGCTCACCGTCAAGGGCGAGTACAACTCGTACAAGGATTTCCCGGTCACCCTGTACCAGGTGCAGACCAAGTACCGCGACGAGGAGCGCCCGCGGGCCGGCATTCTGCGCGGCCGCGAGTTCGTCATGAAGGATTCGTACTCCTTCGACCTCACCGACGAGGGGCTCACCGAGTCGTATCAGGCGCACCGCGACGCGTACGAGCGGATCTTCGCCCGGCTCGGCGTCAAGTACGTGATCGTGTCGGCGACGTCCGGGGCGATGGGCGGCAGCGCGTCGGAGGAGTTCCTCGCGGAGAGCGAGATCGGTGAGGACACGTACGTCCGCTGCCTGGAGTCCGGCTACGCCGCCAACGTGGAGGCCGTCAAGACGCTCGCTCCCGAGCCGATTCCGTTCGACGGACTGCCCGCCGCGAAGGTGTACGACACGCCGGACACTCCCACGATCGCGACGCTCGTCGCGTGGGCGAACGACGCCGACCTGGGCCGGACCGTCACTGCCGCGGACACGCTGAAGAACCTCCTCGTCAAGACCCGGCAGCCCGGCGGGAAGTGGGAACTGCTCGCCATCGGTGTCCCCGGCGACCGCGAGGTCGACGACAAGCGTCTCGGCGCCTCGCTCGAGCCCGCGGAGTTCGCACTGCTCACCGAGGCGGACTTCGAGGCCAACCCGTTCCTGGTGAAGGGGTACGTCGGACCGAAGGCGCTGCAGGCCAACGGTGTCCGGTACCTCGTCGATCCCCGCATCGTCGACGGCACCAGCTGGATCACCGGTGCCGACGAGAAGGGCAAGCACGTGGTCGGGCTCGTCGCGGGCCGCGATTTCGTCCCGGACGGCACCATCGAGGCCGCCGAGGTCCGCGGAGGCGACCCGTCACCCGACGGCGCCGGTGAACTCGTCGCGGCGCGGGGCATCGAGATCGGTCACGTCTTCCAGCTGGGTCGCAAGTACACCGACGTGTTCTCCGTGGACGTGCTCGGCGAGAACGGCAAGCCTGTCCGGCCCACCATGGGGTCCTACGGCGTCGGCGTCTCCCGTCTCGTCGCCGTGATCGCGGAACAGCACCACGACGAGAAGGGCCTGCGCTGGCCGGCCGAGGTGTCGCCCGCCGACGTGCACGTGGTGATCGCCAACAAGGACGACACCGCCCGGGAAGGCGCCGAGGGACTCGCCGCCGACCTCGACAAGGCCGGTCTCGAGGTCATCCTCGACGATCGCAAGGCGTCGCCGGGCGTGAAGTTCAAGGACTCCGAACTGCTCGGTGTCCCGCTGGTCGTGGTCGTCGGCCGCGGCTGGGGCGAGGGCAAGGTGGAGGTGCGGGACCGCTTCACCGGCGAGAGCCGCGAGGTGGCCGCCGAGTCCGCGCTGAGCGAGATCGTCAAGACCGTCAGGGGCTGATCAAACCGCCCCACGCCTTTCGTCCGGACTGTTAGCTTGGCCTGACACGTCCGGACGAAAGGCCTGCTGTGACGAACTCCCTGCTGTTCGATCCGAACTCCTACGATCCCGAGCATTTCGATCCGGAGACGCGCAGACTGCTGCGGGCGCTGATCGAGTGGTTCGAGTCGCGGGGCAAGAAGCGGCTCCTCGAGGATGATCTCGAGGCGGTCTGGCCCGAGGACTTCCTGGAGTTCGTGAAACGGGAGAAGCTGTTCGCCACGTTCCTCACGCCTGCCGAGTCGGCGGGCGGCGATCCGGGTAAACGCTGGGATGCCGCACGCAACGCCGCGCTCAGTGAGATCTTCGGGTTCTACGGGCTGGCGTACTGGTACGCGTGGCAGGTGACGGTTCTGGGTCTCGGCCCCATCTGGATGAGCGGGAACCGGGCGGCGAAGGATCGCGCTGCGAGGCTCCTCGACGATGGCGGGGTGCTGGCGTTCGGTCTGTCGGAGCGGGAACACGGTGCGGACGTCTACTCGACGGATATGCTGCTGACTCCCGCCGAGGGTGACCCGGATCTCGCGTTCACCGCGAGCGGCGACAAGTACTACATCGGCAACGGCAACGTCGCGGGCATGGTGTCGGTGTTCGGCAGGCGCACCGATGTCGAGGGCAGCGACGGCTACGTCTTCTTCGTCGCGGACAGCCGCCACCCGGCGTACCACCTGCAGGGCAACGTGGTGCACGGCCAGATGTATGTCAGCACGTTCCGGCTCGAGGACTACCCGGTGCGGGAAGAGGACATCCTGCACACCGGGGTCGCCGCGTTCGAGGCCGCGCTGAACACGGTCAACGTCGGCAAGTTCAACCTGTGCACGGGTTCCATCGGTATCTCCGAGCACGCGTTGTACGAGTCGATCACCCACGCGCACAACAGGATTCTGTACGGAAACCCCGTCACCGATTTCCCGCACGTGCGCGGCAACTTCGTCGACGCGTACAGCAGGCTGGTCGCGATGAAGTTGTTCAGCGCCCGCTCCGTCGACTACTTCCGCAGCGCCAGTCTCGACGACCGCCGGTACCTGCTGTTCAACCCGATGACGAAGGCGAAGGTCACCTCCGAGGGGGAGAAGGTGATCGCGCTCCTGCACGACGTGATCGCGGCGAAGGGCTACGAGAAGAACACCTACTTCCGGGAGGCCGCCCAGCTGATCGGCACCCTGCCGAAGCTCGAGGGCACGGTGCACGTCAACGTCGGTCTGATCCTGAAGTTCATGCCGAACTACCTGCTCAATCCCGCGGAGTACCCGGAGATCGGCACCAGGATCGACGCCGCCGACGACGCCTTCTTCTGGGCCCAAGGCCCGACCCGAGGTGCGGGCAAGATCCAGTTCCACGACTGGACGACGGTGTACGAGGCGCATTCGGACGTCCCCAACGTGGCCCGGTTCCACGAGCAGGCGACGGCGCTGCGGGAACTGCTCACCACCGCCCCGCCCGACGCCGACCAGCAGAAGGACCTCGACTTCCTGCTCGACCTCGGGCACCTGTTCTCGCTCGTGGTCTACGGGCACCTGATTCTCGAGCAGGCCGGCATCGCCGGCGTCGACCGCGACTTGATCGACCAGATCTTCGACTTCCAGATTCGCGACTTCTCCGGTTATGCCGTTGCGCTGCACGGTAAATCGTCCGCCACCGAGGCTCAGCAGGAGTGGGCGCTCGGCGCGATCCGCCGGCCCGTCGTGGACGCGGAACGATTCTCGCGGGTGTGGGCGCAGGTGGAAGGGTACGACGGGGCGTACGAAATGCGGCCGTAGGCACGGCTCCACGGGGTGGGGCGGCGTCATCCCTCGGGGTGCCGCTTGCGCCCCCTGGGGTATCTGTCCGGGTGGGCGCTCTCAGCGCATTCTTATGTGGCAAGCAAAACCCCACCCCCACAGAAAGATCCACACATGGCACACACCTTCAAGCGCACCCTTTCCGCTCTCGCGATCGCGGGCTTCGCCCTCACGGCCGGAGCGGGAATCGCCTCCGCCGATCCGGGTGGTAACGGCGGCACGGCACCGGGCGGCACCTCGCAGGGTGGCAACGGCGGCACTTCTCAGGGCGGTGCCGGCGGCAACGGCGGCAACGGCTCCGGTGGAAACGTCGTGCTGGGCGGTCCGGTCATCGGCAGCCCGGGTACCACGACCGGTCCCCAGAACGCCGGCAACGGTGGCAACGGAGGAAACGGCGGGAACGCCGGGGACGCCAATGGAGGCAATGCCGGGGATGCGAACGGTGGCTCCGCGAACGGAGGCGCGGGCGCCGGTGACACGACCACGACGGACAACACCCAGAACTGCGGGTTCGTCTTCTGCTTCTGACCGAGTCGTGATCGCTCGATCTCGCTGAACACCCGAGGGGTCGACACCGCCAGGTGCCGGCCCCTCGGCGCCATGCCATACCGACTACTCCCGCCCCCTGCCACGCACTGCGAAAGGTTCTTCCCATGTCGACTTCCTTCGGCTTCTCCACTGTCCTCACACGCACGGGTGCCGCCGTCGCGGCCGCGTTCTTCGTCCTCGCGGCGGGCGCGGGCATCGCGTCGGCGGCACCGGACGCACCCTCCGACGATCCCTCCGTGAGCACCCTTGCTCCCGGACCGAACGCGCAGGGCGGCAACGTCGACATCGGCGGCCCCCATGTCGGGCCGATCGCGGTGGACGGGATCAAGGCCGGGCCCGGCGGAACGAGCGTCGGCGGCCACGACTTCGGCGGACAGGGCGGCGCGGGCCTTCCCTGGGGGTGACGGGTTCCCCACCCCGGGGTGCCTGGTGGTGCCCGTCCGGACACCGCATCCTGAATCGGCAGCAGAGAACACCCCTCCAGTCGCGAGCGACCCGGACCGGTTGCTTCGTCGCGGTGAGGACCCCGGAATCGGAACTCACGAGGGGAAGAGTCCGGGGTTCTTCCGCGCCGGCACTCGTTGCCGGATGCCCCCTCGCCGAGGGGGATCTCCGGCATGCCCGTGTCCACCCACCCCAGGGGTGGAATGCGCGACACCTCCGGGTGCGGTGGCCACCACTGGGGGTCCTGGTTGGTGCCGACGGTGCGCGGCAAAGTAGGGGACAAGCAAGAACGTAACGCTTCACCAGCCGCGAGCGAAGAAACCGAGGAGGCCATCATGACGAACACCCCGGTTGCACATGAGCACGAAGGTCGTCGCCTCACGGTCAGGACCGACGACGGGGTCCCGCTCGCGGTTCGCGAGTTCGGTTCGCCCGACGCGGCCACCACGGTGGTGTTCGTCCACGGTCACTGCCTGCGCACCGAATCCTGGTGGGCACTGCGCGAACAGCTGGTCCGCTTCTGGCGCAACGATGTTCGCATGGTCTTCTACGATCACCGGGGGCACGGTGAGTCGGGGGAGGCGCCGGCCGCCACCTACACGATCGATCAGCTCGGCCGCGACCTCGGTTCCGTCCTCGACGCCGTCGCACCGCACGGTCCGGTCGTCCTCGTCGGGCACTCGATGGGCGGGATGACGGCGCTGTCCTACACGCGGCAGAACCCGCACACCATCGGTTCGCGGGTCGTGGGCATGGCCCTGATCTCCACCGCGGCGTGCGATCTCGCCGAGGCCGGTCTCGGTCGGCACCTGCGCAGCCCGGCAGTGTCGCTGTTCCGCACCGCGGTGCGACGGGTACCGCGGGTCGTGCACGGATCGAAGCGGGTGGGTCGCACCGTCTGCACGGCGATCGCCCGCGCGGCAGGCGCCCGCAACCGGGTCGTCGACCCTCGCCTGGCCGCACTGGTCGCGGCGATGGCCAACACCACGTCCGTCGTCACCATGTCGAGCTTCCTCGAATCCCTGCTCGGGTTCGACGAGCGGCACTCCCTCGCCGCGCTAGCTCACATCCCGTCGCTGATCCTGTGCGGTTCGGTGGACATGCTCACCCCGCTCCAGCATTCGGTCGCGATGGCCTCGAAGCTCCCCGCTTCGGAGCTCGTGAGCGTCGACGGGGCCGGTCACTCGGTGATCCTCGAACGTGCGGCCGACGTCGCGCTCGCCATCATCGGCCTCGTCGAGCGGATCGCCCACGGTGAGACGGCCGCGCACCGCGAGCTGATGGCCGCGTGCTGATCAGAGATCGCGCTCGTTGATGATGCCGCTGCGCATGGCCCGCTCGGCCAGGCTGACCCGCTTTTGATTCTGCGGGAGATCGCCGACGCCGAACTTCGCGAACAATGCGCGCAGATGTGTCTTGATCGCGTCGACGCTGAGGAACAACTCCTGCGCGATCTGCTGGTTCGACGCGGGATTCGCGAACGCGGCGCCGTGCTTGTACGGCCGGCACAGCGCCGTGAGGACCGCCCGCTGGGTGTCGGTCAGGGACCGGACGTCGGGCATGTCGGTCCCCATCCGGGTGGCCTCGTCGAGAGCGCCGCCGAATTCCAGGTACCGGATCTTGGTTCCGCCGATGCGGATGCTGTCGCCCTGCCGGAGCCGGCGCCTGCCCGCGAGTCGCTCGCCGTTGACGAACGTGCCGTTACGGGAGAGTCCGTCGTCGAGGATGGTCCAGTGCGAGCCGACGCATTCGAGCACGGCGTGGAGTCGCGAGACCTCGTCGTCCTCCGTGAGGAGTAGATCGGAGCCGGGCGACCGTCCGATCGTGACGCGCGCGGAAGTGGGGGAGAGGTCCACGGTGTGGTGGTGACCCTCCCTGTCGGAATAGCTCAGTCGAGACTCAACGGCTCGGTCCACGGCTACACCCCTTCCGCACGCTTCCATCGTGCCCCGCCGTGTGTCCGATGAGCAAGATCAAGAGCGGAAATCGCCGATCACGGATCAGTTCTCGGAGCTTGCGGCGTCCAGGGTGTTGCCGAATGCGCACACGGCGAGTTCCTCGAGCGCCGGATCCTGCCCGGCATGTTCGGGTACCTGCATGGCGAGCAGGGTGTTGAGCAGCATTCCGTTGGCGATGAAGGTGCGGGCCCGTTCGGGGCTGCAGCCGGTGCGTGTGCGGATCTGTGTGTAGAGCCGGGACATCCAGTCGCGCGCCAGTGCGCCGATCTCCGGGTTCGCGCCGGACGTGAAGCCGTGCATCATCACGAGCAGGAGGTCGCGGTCCTCGAGCAATTCGGTGTACGCGACGCCCATCGGGAGCCACGATTCGTCGTTCTCGGGGTCGGCGGCGACACCGTCGAACCAGGGTTCGAAGGTCTCGAGAATCCGGGACATCGCGCGGTCGAAGACATCGGCGAACAGCCGCGATTTCGAACCGAACATGCGCACCACGTACGGCTGCGACACCCCGGCCTCGCGTGCGACGGCGTCGGTGCTGGTGCCGTGATAGCCGTCCCTGGCGAACGCGCGGGAGGCGGCGGCCAGTACGAGTTCACGCCGTTCCGTCGCGCTCATGCGGGTCTGTTTCACGGGCGAGGCCATGTTGACATGTTATCAGTTGATTACTAGTCTCCGAAATAAGTAATCATCTGATGCTTACAACTTCTGGTTTCCTCTACCCACGACTCGGATGTGAGGTCCCGTCATGACGACACTCTCCGAACGCCTCGACCACGAATCGGCGGCGCCGCCCCCGGGGCATCTCCGCGGCCGGACGGTGCCGGTGTGGCTGGCGATCGCCGCCGCCTCGATCCCGATGTTCATGGCCACCCTCGACAACCTCGTGATGACCAGCGCCCTGCCGGTGATCCAACGCGACCTGAATGCGTCGGTGGGGCAGTTGCAGTGGTTCCTGAACGCCTACACGCTGGCCTTCGCGACCTTGATGCTGACGCTGTCGGCGCTGGGCGACCGGCTCGGGCGCCGGCGTGTATTCCTCTGGGGCATAGTGCTCTTCGCGCTGGCATCGATCGCCTCGGCGCTGTCGACCACCTCCGAGATGCTGATCGCGGCGCGGGCCGTCCAGGGTGTCGGCGCGGCCGCGATCATGCCGCTCTCGCTCACCCTGCTCGCCGGGGCCGTGCCGCTCGCCAAGCGAGCCCTCGCCATCGGGATCTGGGGCGGCGTCTCGGGGCTCGGAATCGCTCTCGGCCCGGTGATCGGCGGCGCCGTCGTCGACGGGGTGTCGTGGCAGGCCGTGTTCTGGATCAACGTTCCCGTCGCCGCGGTCGCGATCCCGTTGGCGCTCTACGCGCTCGGCGAGTCGAAGGGGAAGCGGCAATCGCTGGATCCGCTCGGCGTCGTACTGGCCGGGGCCGCGGTGTTCCTCGGAGTCTGGGGCATCGTGCACGGCAACGACGACGGCTGGACCAGTGCCACTGTTCTCGGTGCCCTCGTCGCAGCGGTGGTGCTGCTCGCGGCGTTCGTGGTGCGCGAGTTGCGCACACCGTTTCCCGTGATGCCGCTGCGGTTGTTCCGGTCCCGTCAGTTCTCCCTGGCCAACGTGATCGGGCTGACGTTCACGCTGGGAATGATGGGTGCCGTCTTCCTCCTGTCGCAGTACCTCCAGATCGTCATGGGGTATTCCCCGTTCGAGGCCGGCCTGAGGACGCTGCCGTGGACGGCGGCACCCATGGTGGTGGCGCCGATCGCGGGGTTGCTCGCGCCTCGGCTGGGCGTCCGGACGCTCCTCGTCACCGGACTGGTGCTACAGGGACTGTCACTGCTCTGGATGGCGTCGCTCATCGTTCCCGGCGCCACCTACGGCAGCATGGTTCCGGCGTTCGTGATGGCCGGCGCGGGAATGGGTCTGACGTTCGCCCCCAACGCGACCGCCGTCCTCGCCGACATGCCCGAGGCCGACCACGGCACGGCCAGTTCGACCAACGCGACGCTCCGGGAGATCGGAGTCGCGCTGGGGATCGCGCTGCTGACCGCGGTGTTCCTCGGTGCGGGCGGCAGCCTCACACCGACCGGGTACATCGACGCCCTCGCGCCGGCGCTGTACGTGGGAGCCGGGTCCGTGGCGGTCGCGGTCGTCGCCGCCGCCCTCATGCCGGGACGGTCGAAGGCGGTCCTGGCGTCGATGTGATGGGGCCGGACCGGGCGTCAGTCCTGCCAGCCCGGCCGGACCAGGCCCCACTCGTACGCCATGACCACCAGTTGTGTGCGGTCCCTGGCGCCGAGTTTCAGCAGAATCCGGCTGACGTGCGTGCGGGCGGTGGCCGGGCTCAGGAACAGTCGCGAGCCGATCTCGGCGTTGGTGAGGCCCTCGGCGATCAGGAGCATCACCTCGCGTTCACGATCGGTGAGGTCGTCGAGGCGGCCGGAGTGCGGCGGCCGTTTGGCGTGGGTCGCGAACTCCGCGACCAGTTTCCGCGTCACAGACGGCGACAGCAGGGCATCCCCGTCGGCCACCACGCGGACCGCCCGCACCAGTTCGGCGGGTTCGGTGTGCTTGACCAGGAAACCCGTCGCCCCCGCGCGCATCGCCTCGAAGACGTACTCGTCCAGTTCGAACGTGGTGAGCACCACCACCCGCACGCCGGACAGCGCGGGATCGGCGGCGATACGCCGGGTCGCCTCCAGTCCGTCGAGCACCGGCATCCGGATGTCCATGAGGACGACGTCGGGAACCAGCGTCCGGGTCAGGCTCACCGCTTGCTCGCCGTTCTCGGCTTGACCGGCCACGGTGATGTCCGGCTGGGCGTCGAGCAGGGCGGCGAAACCCGCCCGCACGAGGGCCTGGTCGTCGGCGACGAGTACGCGAATCGTCATGCCCGGTCAACCATGTCGTGCCCGAGGGGGAGCGTCGCCTGCACCCGGAAGCCGCCACCCGGCCCGCTCCCGGCGGTCAGTTCACCGCCGAGGGCGCGGGCGCGTTCCCGCATGCCGGGGATGCCGTTGCCGCCGCCACCGGCCGACGCGCCGTCCGGGCCCCGTCCGTCGTCGTCGATCCGGACGCGGACGGACGTGGGCGAGTACGTCACCGTGACATCGGCCGACGAGCCGCCGGAGTGGCGGGCCACATTGGTCAGCGACTCCTGCACGATGCGCGCGGCAGCGACGTCGACCACGGCGGGCAACGGCCGCGGTGCGCCCTCGACGATCGTCGTCACCGCAAGACCCGCGGCGCGGGCACGCTCGACCACACCGTCCAGGTCCCCGATCCCGGCGGTGGGCGCGGTGGGCGGGCTGTCTTCGCCGCGCAGCGATGCCAGCAGCGCGTGGACGTCGCCGATCGCGTCACGGCTCGCGACCTTGATCGCGGACAGTGCCTCCTGTGACTGTTCGGGTCTGCTGTCCCACAGCTCGAGTGCGACCGACGCCTGCACGTTGATGAGCGAAAGACTGTGTGCCAGAACATCGTGCAGCTCGCGGGCGATCGCGAGCCGCTCCTCGCTGGCCCGGCGGCGCTGCTCGTCCAGGGTGCTGCGTTGCGCCGCCTCGGCGCGTTGCCTGTGGGCGTCGAGCGTCCCGCGGCGCTGACGGATGATCTCGGCGGCGGCAAGGAGCACCAGCAGCCAGGCCGCGATGCCGGTGAGGGCGAGGAGCGACGGAGCCTCGGCGGCCGAGACGGCGGGCACGGCGAAGACGATCATCACGTAACCGACCGCGAGGATCGGATACGTGCGCCAGCGCGACCCGGCCGTCGCCGCGCCGAGGAACGCGACCACGAGCGACAGGAACACCGGGCCGTACCCGTAACCCCGGACGACGTACAGGACCGTGACGGCGAGGACGACGAGCAGGACCGTGACCGGCGACCGTCGCCGGAAGAGCAGTGCGAGCGGACCGCACACCAGCAACACGAAGCCCGCCGCGTCCAGCGGCGTCGCCCACGACTGGTTGTGGTTGGCGCCGACACTGCCGACGACCTGCACGATTGCGACGCCCAGGGCGATCAGGACGTCCCGCGGGGCGATCGACGTGTCCCTCCGGTCGGTGTGCACCACCCGAACGTAGACCCGATCCGGCGACGCTGTCATCGTCCGCGGCACGTACGCGAGAAGACGCGCGCAGGCGGATGTGCGCGCCGTCCGCGGGGCCGAGGCTGGAGCCATGACTTCCGACATCGTGGTCACCGACAGGTTGACCAAACGCTACGGCGAACACGCGGCGGTCGACGCCGTCAGCCTGACCGTGCGGGCGGGCGAGGTGTACGGGTTCCTCGGACCGAACGGCGCAGGCAAGACCACCACACTGCGCATGCTCACGGGCCTCGTCCGGCCGACCTCCGGGACCGCGACGCTCTTCGGGTGCGCACCCGGTGACAGCGCGGTGGCGGCGCGCACCGGTGTGCTGATCGAAGGCCCCGGCTTCTTCCCATACCTGTCCGGGCGCGACAACCTGCGGGTGCTGAGCAGATACCGCCGGCTGCCGGACGATGCGGTGGAATCCGCGCTGCACCGGGTGGGCCTGCGCGATCGCGGACACGACCGGTTCCGCACCTACTCGCTCGGGATGAAGCAGCGACTCGGTGTCGCGGCCGCACTCCTCGGCGAACCCGATCTGCTGATCCTCGACGAACCCACCAACGGTCTCGACCCGGCGGGGATGGCCGAGATGCGGGAACTGATAGTCGAACTCGCCGATTCCGGGCATTCCGTGATGCTGTCCAGCCACATGCTCAGCGAGGTGCAGGAGATCTGCGATCGCGTCGGCGTGATCTCACGCGGCGAGCTGATCGCGCAGTCCACCGTCGCCGAACTGCGCGGCGGCACCAGCCTGCTGGTACGCGCCGATCCGCGGGAACGGGCCGCGGCGGTGCTCGCGGAACTGCTGGGGCGCGACGTCGTCGACACAGTGGGTGACGCGCTCGCCGTCGCCGTGTCGCCCGAACTGGCCCCGAAGGTGGCCCGTGTTCTCGTCGACGCGGGAATCGACCTGTACGAGTTGTCCCGGCGGGAGCGATCGCTCGAGGACGTCTTCTTCGCGATGACGTCCGACAGCAATCCCGGCGACCGCACGGCGAGCAACGAACCGAGGAGAATGTCATGAATGCAGTGATCGCCGGCACGCGAGCAGAGCTTCTCCGACTGCGGCAGTGGCCGTCGATGTGGGTGCTGCTCGCCGCGTGGATCGTGCTGAACCTGGTCTTCGTCTATCTGTTCAACTACATCACGTTCAAGACCGGCGGCACCACCGACATGGCGTCGTCGGCGCCCCCGGACGTGCTGCTCGCGCAGATGCTGCCCTCGGCGGTGCCCCAGGTGTTCACCCAGGGCATGGCCATGTTCGGGGGTGCGCTGATGCTCATCCTCGGCGCGCTCACCATCGGCAGCGGCTATGGGTGGGGGACGTGGAAGACCGTGTTCACCCAGGGCCCTTCGCGATCGGCCGCGCTCGCCGGAACCCTCCTCGCGCTGCTGACCGTGGTGATCGGACTCGTCCTCACCGTGGCGGCCGTCGACGTCGGGGTGGCCACCGTCATCGCCGCGGTCGAATCGGAACCGGCGAATCTGCCTGCCGCCTCGGCGATGCTGAAGGCGCTCGCCTCCGGGATGCTCATCCTCGCCATGTGGACCGCGGCGGGTGTCCTCGTCGGCGCCCTCGCGCGGGGGCCCGCGTTGTCCGTCGGTCTCGGCCTCGTGTGGGTGCTGGTGGTCGAAAACCTGCTCCGCGGAGTCGCCGCCGTCCTCGACACCGTGTCGGTGGTGACGGACTTCCTCCCCGGCACCGCCGCGGGCTCGCTGGCAGGCTCACTGCGCGACTTCGGCGGCGACACCACCCCGGGAGTCCTGAACATCCTCGACGGCAGCACGTCGGTGCTCGTCCTGGCCGCCTACGTCGCCGCGTTCGCGGCAGGCACGATCTGGCTCGTCCGCCGCCGTGACGTGAACTGACGGCCACGGCTCAGAACAGGGGACCGCCGCCGAACGGTTCCCGGTGCGACGGCGGGGTGCGGCCCTGCGTGTCGGTGATGCCGTATTCGACGGCCAGCTCCGCCGTCACGAAGGTGTGGCCGCTGCGGTCCGGCAGGGTGGGGTCCGCGGTGAGGGCGCAGATCACCTCGCCGACGAACTCGGGAGACTCGGCGTCCGCCACGGGAAAGCCGGCAATGGTCTCCATCCCGCTGGCGACGATCATCTCCGTGCGCACGATGCCCGGCCACAGCGAGACCGCACGGACGTCGTGCGGAGCCAGCTCCGCCGCCATGTCGCTGGCCATCTTGTCCAACCCGGCCTTGGACATGCCGTAGAGCACCGAGTGGAGATGTCCCCGGGTCCCGAACGACGAGATGTTCGCGATCAACCCGGACCGCCGGGGCACCATCAACCGCGCTGCCTCCACGGACGCGACGTAATGGGCGCGCAGTCCGACGCCGATCAGCGAGTCCCAGTCGCCGAGGGGCCGTTCCCAGAACGGTGTGCTGAACCCGCCGAATCCCGCGGGGGCGGCCCACACGTTGTTGACCAGCAGGTCGAGTCGGCCTGACTGCTCGTCCGAGATCCGGGCGAACAGGGCGTGCACCTCCTCGTCGACGCGGTGATCGCACGCCACCGCGATGCCGGTGCCCCCGGCGTCGGTGACCGCCCGCGCGGACGCCGACAGCGGGCTGTCCGCGGTCACCGGGCCGCGTCCGGTGACGTAGACAGTCCACCCGGCGGCCCCCAGCGCGGTCGCGACGCCCTTGCCGACGCCGCGGCTTCCCCCGGTGACCAGTGCTACCCCGGCGCTCACTGGACGACCACCGTGTCCTCGGTGAGCGGGCGGGTGATCGACCATCGAGTGGTGAAGTGGCATCGCGACATTCGCCATTCGCCGTCCTCGAAGCGGTAGGCGTCGTCGTACTCGCCGGCGGACACGGTTTCCGTCCGCTTCAGCAGATCGACCTGGCGGAACTGCAGCGTCCACGTACCGGTCGCCTCGGTGTCGCCGCGCAGCACGATATCCGGATGGAAGCCGTGGTGCATGTCCAGGATCACGTGCTTGCCGTCCACCTCGTGGAGCGCGATCCTGCGGAAGACGTCCGTGAGCCGGTCGGCGTCGTCGAACCGGCCGAGGGGGCCGAAGTCGACGGACGCCCCGGACGCGACGAAGCAGGCACGGAACGCGTCCGGATCCTTGCCGTCGCACGCTCGCCAGTAGCGGTACTTGAGGGCCTTGATCGCGGTCACCCGCTCCAGGTCCGCCACACGCTGCTCCACCGAGCGTTCGTCCACGCCGCCGTCCTCCCGTTGCCGTTCAGTGTGTCGGGAGAGACGCTAAGCCGGGAGCGCGCCGGGTGGGGGCACAATCCCGGTGGGCGGGAACCTCCGTGTCAGGGTTGGCCGGGAAACGGGTCGACCACCGGATCGGTTCCGAGTGCCACCCGCCAGGTGGCCTCCCGGACGGCGGCGTCGGTCAGCGCGGTCACGCCGAGCGTCCGGGTGTCCGCCGTCTCGCCGTGTTCGACGACCGCCCGCCACGCGACCGCGGTGTCCGCCTCGACCTGGGCCGCGAGTTGCGCGGCGGTGATCGGGTCGGTGACCGGGAACGGCAGCGTGTAGCCCGCTTCGGCGGCCGGGGCCGTCAGACCCGCCGCGGTCAGCGTGTCCAGGAGTTCGTCCCGGCGGGCCCGGTGGGCCGCGGCGGCGGTGGCCACCTGCGCCGCCCGCGTGGGATTCGAGAAGGCGGCGACCACCCCGTAGGCGAACACCGCGGAATGTTCGGCGGCCAGCGCGTCGCCGAGGCTCCTGCTCTCGGCTTCGGTGGGTGTCGTCACGGCAGCACCACCGCCAGGTACGTTCCGCACGCGGCGCTGATCGACGCACACAGTCCCGCGCGGTACGCGGTCAGCGCGCGTGCCGAGTCGGCTGCACTGCGCTGCGACTCGGCCAGGTCGGCCCGCAATTGCTCGAGACCGGGCGGAGGCGCGGGTGCGGTCGGTGTCGCCGACGGGGGAGCGGATGTGGTCGGCGCGGTGCCGTCCGGGTAAGTTCCCGCGGCCCTGGCGATTTCGGCGTCCAACGCGTCGGCGTGCGCGGTGCGCTGGGCGCGGACGAGTTCGAGTGCCGCGCCGCGGTCGGGCAGTAGTGCGATGGTCGCCGCCGCGCCCGCGGCGTCGCGACGCGCCAGACGCGACTGCGCGACCAGTGAATCGACCTCGGTGTCGGCGTCCTCGCCGTCTGCGCATCCCGCCAGCACGGGGACGCTCGCGACGCCGAACGCGGAGGCTGCTGCGAACCGGAGAGCGGTGCGCCGGGACACGGCCGGACCGGATGTCGGGGGCCGGGAGACGGTGGGCATGAGCACCGGTCCATGGTGCCAGGTCGGGCCGCGATCCCGGGAATCGAGCACCGGGGCTGGTCACGGGCGCCTCGAATCGGCGTTACTCTTAGATGCTCGAACCCGTCCCGACGGGTTCGAGGTGCTGCCCTGTGCGGCACGGTGACCTGCAGACCACGACACACGACGAGCGACAACTGAAACGAGGAGCTTCCCCGATGCCGGTTCCATCCAAGGAGAGGGTGACGGAGCTCATCTCCGATCTGGTCCAACGCCAGGGCTACGACTTGGAGGACGTTGCGGTCACCCTCGCGGGCAGGCACAGCGCAGTCCGGATCATGGTGGACAGCGACGCCGGGCTCGAACTCGACGCGGTCGCGAACCTCAGCCACGAGATCTCCGAGGTGTTCGACTCGGTGTCCGATTTCGGGGAGTCCCCGTACACGCTCGAGGTCACGTCTCCCGGCATCGACCGGCCGCTCACGCACGAGCGGCACTGGCAGCGGGCCCGCGGCCGCAAGGCCCGGATCGACCTCGCGCACGAGACCGTCGTGGGCCGGATCGGGGCCCTCGACGGCGACTCGGTCGCGGTGGTGATCGGCTCGCGCACCGGTCCGGACGTTCGGCGCATCGCGCTCCCGGACATTCAGAAAGCTGTTGTGCAGGTGGAATTCTCGAAACCCGACCCGAGGGAGCTGGAACTCGCCGGCGGAATACCCGAGGGTCGCGTGGCACCTGCGGACGCAGACGCGTCGGAAGATGAAGTAGTAGAGGGGCTGGACAAGTGAATATCGACATTGCGGCGCTACGCGCCATCGAAGCCGACAAGGGCATCTCGATCGAGACCGTCATCTCGACCATCCAGACGGCGCTGCTCACCGCCTACCGGCACACCGAGGGGCATCGGCAGCACGCCCGGATCGACGTCGACACCAAGAGCGGCATCGTGCGGGTGATGGCGCACGACGTCGACTCCGACGGCAACATGGTCGGCGAGGAATGGGACGACACCCCGGAAGGTTTCGGCCGGATCGCGGCGACCACCGCGCGCCAGGTCATTCTCCAGCGGCTGCGCGACGCCGAGCACGAGCGGAGCTTCGGCGAGTACTCCACCCATGAGGGTGAGATCGTCGGCGGCGTGATCCAGCGCGACACGAGGGCGAACTCGCGCGGCATGGTCGTGGTGCGGATCGGGAGCGAGGCCAGCGGCGCCGAGGGCCTGATCCCGCCCGCCGAGCAGGTGCCCGGGGAGAATTACGAACACGGCGAGCGGCTCAAGTGTTACGTCGTCGGTGTCGCCCGCGGGCAGCGCGGGCCGCAGATCACGTTGTCGCGCACCCACCCGAACCTCGTGCGCAAACTGTTCGCGCTCGAGGTTCCGGAAATCGCGGACGGCTCGGTCGAGATCATCGCCGTCGCCCGGGAGGCAGGCCACCGGTCGAAGATCGCCGTCCAGTCGCGGGTGCAGGGGCTGAATGCGAAGGGCGCATGCATCGGGCCGATGGGTCAGCGGGTGCGCAACGTGATGAGTGAGCTCGCCGGCGAGAAGATCGACATCATCGACTTCGACGACGACCCGGCCCGGTTCGTCGGCAACGCGCTGTCACCGTCGAAAGTGGTCTCCGTCACTGTCGTGGATCCGGAGGCCCGGGCCGCGCGTGTCGTCGTCCCCGACTTCCAGCTGTCCCTCGCCATCGGCAAGGAAGGGCAAAATGCCCGTCTTGCTGCGCGCTTGACCGGGTGGCGAATCGATATCCGCAGTGACGCCGCACCCGCTCCCGAGTCGGCAGGCGGACCCGCCGCGACCAGTCGTTGAGCCGGGAATGCGGAGATCGGGGCAAGTCGGCGGTAGAGTGGTCAATGGTTCAGCATGAGCATCCCGATTCCGCGCGCGTTCCTACCGGTTCACCGGTCCGAACATGCATAGGATGTAGGGAGCGCGCGCTGGCTGTCGATCTGCTCAGGGTTGTGGTTAGTGAGAGCGGGCCGCAAGGTCATGTTCTCGCCCCGGACCCGAGGCGCAGGCTTCCCGGTCGAGGTGCGTGGCTGCACCCCGTCGAGGTTTGCCTGAGTCTCGCGGAACGACGCCGAGCATTCGGCAGAGCGCTGCGAGTGTCCGGAAGTGTCGACACGTCAGAAGTCGACCACTGGGTACGCGCAGGGCACCCACCCAGAGCAGTACCTCTCGAACAGAACAGGCACAAGCACTCATGAGCACACCGTGAAGCACCAGCGATGATCGTCCATCGGAGATAACCCGAGGTCGTGCGGGCCCCTCTCAGGGGAGCCTCCTGCTCGACCTCATCAGTGAGGAGAGCAGTGGCAGGCAAGGCCCGCGTGCACGAGTTGGCTAAAGAACTCGGTGTCACAAGTAAAGAACTACTCGCAACGCTCAAGGAGCAGGGCGAGTTCGTGAAGTCGGCGTCCTCCACAGTGGAGGCGCCCGTCGCCAGGCGTCTGCGGGAGTCCTTCCCGTCGGCGAAGTCGGCCGATTCCGCAGCCCGTCCGGCTGCCAAGCCCGGCGCGCCCGCGCCGAGCGCCCCCGTGACCTCGGCCAAGCCGGGCGGACCCCGTCCCGGCCCCAAGCCGGCAGCCCCGGCTCCGGCCGCACCCGCTGCAGCAGCACCCGCGCCCACTCCCGAGGCTCAGGCCCCGGCACCGGCCGCACCCGCAGCGAGCGCAGTCACCCCGGCTGCACCGGCGAGCAATGCTCCCAAGCCCGGTCGCCCCACCCCGGCTGCCCCGGCTCCGGCCGCACCCGCAGCCCCGGCCGCCCCGGCGGCGGCCAGTGCTCCCGCGGCTCCGTCCACGGGCGCCAAGCCCGGCGGACCCCGTCCCGGCCCGAAGCCCCCGCGCGTCGGTAACAACCCGTACTCCTCGGCTCCGGCCGAGCGTCCGGCACCCCGTCCCGCTCCCGGCGCGCCGCGTCCGGGTGCACCCCGTCCGGCTCCCGGCCAGGGTGGACCTCGTCCGGCACCGGGTCAGGGCGGTCCTCGTCCGGCTCCCGGTCAGGGTGGACCCCGTCCGGCTCCCGGCCAGGGCGGTCCCCGTCCGGCACCGGGTCAGGGTGGACCTCGTCCCAGCCCCGGCTCGATGCCTCCTCGCCCCAACCCGGGCGCGATGCCCGCTCGTTCGGCACGTCCCGCTCCCGGCGGTCGTCCCGGCCGTCCCGGCGGAGCCCCCGGCGGTCGTCCCGGTGGCGGCGGCGGTGGATACCGCGGCGGCGGAGCCCCCGGTGCCGGCGCAGGCGCGCCCGGTGGCGGAGCACCCGCAGGTGGTTTCCGCGGTCGTCCCGGTGGCGGTGGACGCCCCGGTCAGCGCGGTGCGGCAGCAGGTGCCTTCGGTCGTCCCGGTGGCGCCCCGCGTCGTGGTCGCAAGTCGAAGCGGCAGAAGCGCCAGGAATACGATTCCATGCAGGCGCCCGCCGTCGGCGGCGTGCGGTTGCCCCGTGGCAACGGCGAGACCATTCGCCTCGCCCGCGGTGCTTCCCTGTCGGACTTCGCGGAGAAGATCGACGCGAACCCCGCAGCGTTGGTGCAGGCACTGTTCAACCTCGGCGAGATGGTGACGGCGACCCAGTCGGTCAACGACGAGACGCTGGAACTGCTCGGCGGCGAGATGAACTACGTCGTCCAGGTTGTCAGCCCGGAGGACGAGGACCGCGAGCTGCTCGACAGCTTCGACCTCACCTACGGCGAGGACGAGGGCGGCGAAGAGGACCTCGAGTCCCGGCCGCCGGTGGTCACCGTCATGGGCCACGTCGACCACGGTAAGACCCGACTGCTCGACACGATCCGCAAGGCCAACGTCCGTGAGGGCGAGGCCGGCGGCATCACGCAGCACATCGGTGCCTACCAGGTGCTGACCGAGCTCGACGGCAACGAGCGTCTCGTGACGTTCATCGACACCCCCGGTCACGAGGCCTTCACGGCCATGCGTGCCCGTGGTGCCAAGGCCACCGACCTCGCGATCCTGGTCGTCGCCGCCGACGACGGCGTCATGCCGCAGACGGTGGAAGCGATCAACCACGCCCAGGCGGCCGACGTGCCGATCGTGGTCGCGGTGAACAAGATCGACAAGGAAGGCGCGAACCCGGACAAGATCCGGCAGCAGCTCACCGAGTACGGACTGGTCACCGAGGAATACGGCGGAGACACCATGTTCGTCGACATCTCGGCGAAGCAGGGCACCAACATCGACGCGCTGCTCGAAGCAGTGCTGTTGACGGCGGACGCCGCCCTGGACCTGCGGGCCAACCCGGACATGGACGCTCAGGGTGTCGCCATCGAGGCGCACCTCGACCGTGGACGCGGCCCCGTCGCGACCGTGCTCATCCAGCGCGGAACGCTGCGGGTCGGCGACTCGATCGTGGCCGGCGACGCATACGGACGTGTGCGCCGCATGGTCGACGAGCACGGCGACGACGTGCTCGAGGCCCTGCCCTCGCGTCCCGTCCAGGTGGTCGGCTTCACGTCGGTCCCCGGTGCAGGCGACAACCTGCTCGTGGTCGACGAGGACCGCATCGCCCGTCAGATCGCCGACCGGCGCAATGCGYGGAAGCGCAACGCTCTGGCCGCGAAGAGTCGCAAGCGCATCAGCCTCGAGGACCTGGATTCGGCTCTCAAGGAGACGTCGCAGCTCAACCTCATCCTCAAGGGCGACAACTCGGGAACCGTGGAGGCCTTGGAAGAGGCGCTGCACGGCATCGAGATCGACGACGAGGTGCAGTTGCGGGTCATCGACCGCGGTGTCGGTGGCGTCACCGAGACCAACGTCAACCTGGCCGCTGCGTCGAACGCGATCATCATCGGGTTCAACGTGCGCGCCGAGGGCAAGGCGACCGAGTTGGCGAACCGCGAGGGCGTCGACATCCGGTACTACTCGGTGATCTACCAGGCCATCGACGAGGTCGAGAAGGCTCTCAAGGGCATGCTCAAGCCGATCTACGAAGAGGTCGAGCTGGGCAAGGCGGAGATCCGCGCGATGTTCCGTTCGTCCAAGGTCGGCAACATTGCCGGTTGCCTCGTCACCTCGGGTACCATCCGTCGCAATGCGAAGGCCCGGCTGCTGCGTGACAACACGGTTGTCGCCGAGACCGTCACCATCTCCTCGCTGAAGCGGGAGAAGGAGGACGCTGTCGAGGTACGCGAGGGTTACGAGTGCGGTTTGACGCTCACCTACTCCGACATCAAGGTCGGTGACGTCATCGAGGCCTACGAGCTTCGGGAAAAGCCGCGCGACTAGTCGCCATCCGTTTGGGGTGACGCAGCAGCGTCATCCGGCGTGCGCTTCTCCGGCCGAGTCGATCGGCCGGGGGAGCGCACGTCTCCCCGAAGGAGGAAAGTTTGTACGTCGGTGCGCTCGAGCTCGACATCTTGCTCGGTGACGTGCGATCTCTGAAAGAGAAACGTGCAATGGTCAAACCGGTTCTGGCGGAGCTGCGACGTTACGGCGTCTCGGCGGCGGAGACCGGGGAACAGGATCGGTACCGCCGGTCGATGCTCGGCGTCACGATGGCGAGTTCGGCGGTCGATCACGTACACGAGGTGCTCGACACGTGCGAACGGCACGTCGCCGGGATGCCGGAACTGCAACTCCTTGCGGTCCGGCGGAGGATTTTCGGCCCCGAGGACTGATTCGGAGCGCCTTGCCCGCCCCGCCGCATGCGCGGCCCGGCGTGCAGAATGAACTACAGCTACACCGCAACTTCACAACTTATCCAGCGGCCAGGGAGAGGAGTCTGATTGTCATGGTGGATCCCGCCCGGGCACGCAAACTCGCCAAGCGCATCGGCACGATCGTCGCGACGGCGATCGACCACGAAATCAAGGACCCTCGCCTGGCGTTCGTCACGATCACCGATACCAAGGTGACGGCCGACCTTCACGACGCCACTGTCTACTACACCGTGATGGGCGCCGACCTCGAGTCCGAACCGGACCTCGTGTCCGCGGCTGCGGGACTGGAGAAGGCGAAGGGTGTTCTGCGCTCGAAGGTGGGCGCAGGCACCGGAGTCCGGTTCACGCCCACGCTGACGTTCGTCGCGGACACGGTCCCCGACACGGCGCGGCACATGGAGGAACTCCTCGCCCGCGCTCGCGCCGCCGACGACGAGGTCGCGCGGGTCGCGGCCGGTGCGTCCCCGGCCGGCGACCCCGACCCGTACAAGGAACCCCGAGTCGAGGACGCGGACGACGCCGAAGTCGACGAGCCGTCCCGGTCCCGCCAGGCGGACTGACACGAACCGACATGACCCACACTCAGGAGACGTCCCTGTCTGATCTCGATCGTCACGAGGTGTTTCTGCCGCAAGCGGTCGCCGTTCTCGAGAACGCGACGTCGGTGACGATTCTGTGTCACGTCCAACCCGATGCCGACACGATCGGCAGTGGACTCGCCCTGGCATTGGTGCTCGAGCGCAAAGGGATTCCGGTGCAGGTCGCGTTCGGCGCGCCCGATGAACTGCCGGAGTCGATGCGGGAACTGCCGGGCACCCACCTGCTGGTGCCCGCGGACCAGGTGCGCCGCAACGTCGATCTGCTCGTGACCGTCGACTGCGGGAGCGCCGGACGTCTCGGGAAGCTCGCCGGCCGGCTCGCGAACGCGGGGGAGACCCTCGTCATCGATCACCACCGGTCCAACACCCGGTTCGGTCGCATGAACCTGATCGACGAGTCGGCGGAGTCGACGACCGCTGTCGTGGCGCAGATGTTCGACGTGTGGGGTGTGGACATCGACGCAGACCTCGCGCACTGCCTGTACGCGGGTCTCGTGACCGACACCGGTTCGTTCCGCTGGGTGCAGCCCGGCACCCACACCCTCGCGGAGCGGCTCCTCGCCACCGGCATCGACGGGGCCCGCATCGCCCGTCGCCTGCTCGACACCCACCCGTTCGGCTGGCTGCCGATGCTGTCGTCGGTGCTCGGATCGGCGACGCTCGTCCCGGAGGCGGCGGGCGGGCGGGGACTCGTCTACGCCGTCATCCGGCAGGCCTACGTCGGGGATCTGCGCTCGGAAGAGATCGAGAGCGTCATCGACATCGTCCGGACGACGTCCGAGGCGGAGGTCGCGGCCGTCCTCAAGGAGGCGGTGGACGGCACGTGGTCGGTGTCGCTGCGGTCGAAATCCGACGTGGACGTCTCGGTCGTCGCCGGGTACCTCGGCGGCGGCGGTCACCGGTTCGCCGCCGGCTACACGGCCGTGAACTCTGCGGACGAGATCGTGAACTCGCTCGTCGAATCGCTCGGCTGAGGTCCGAAATCGTTGGCTGAGGTTTCGGAAGTCACGGGCGACGCGACCGCCCGGACGGTGTTCGGGCTGGCGTTGCCGGCGCTCGGTGTGCTCGCGGCCGAACCGATCTATCTGCTCTTCGACATCGCTGTCGTCGGCCGTCTGGGTGCGCTGGCGCTCGCGGGTCTTGCCGTCGGTGGCCTCATTCTCGCCCAGGTCAGCACCCAGCTGACGTTCCTGTCCTATGGCACGACGGCGCGCGCGTCCCGCATGCACGGGGCCGGCGACGAGCGCGGCGCGGTCCGGGAGGGTGTCCAGGCCACCTGGCTGGCACTGGGCATCGGCGCGCTGGTGATCGCGCTGGTCCAGCTGTTCGGACGCCCGGTCACGTCGGCGATAGCGGGTGGCTCCGACATCGCGGCGGCCGCCGGGAGCTGGTTGCGGATCGCGGTGTTCGGCGCCCCGCTGATCCTCATCGCGATGGCGGGCAACGGCTGGATGCGGGGTGTGCAGAACACGGTGCGGCCCCTGCGTTTCGTGATCGCCGGTCTGGTCGTGTCGGCTGTGGCCTGCCCGGTGCTGGTGTACGGATTGTGGGGCGCGCCGCGGCTGGAACTCGAGGGTTCGGCGGTCGCGAACGTGACCGGGCAGGCCGTGTCCGCGAGTCTGTTCGTCGGGGCGCTGGTGGTGGAGCGGGTGCCGTTGCGCCCGCGGTGGCACGTCATGCGCGCCCAGATGGTTCTCGGCCGCGACCTGATCCTGCGTAGTCTGGCGTTCCAGGCGTGCTTCCTCTCGGCCGCCGCCGTCGCGTCCCGGTTCGGCGCCGCCGCGGTCGCCGCCCACCAGGTGGTACTGCAGCTGTGGAACCTCGTGGCCCTCACCCTCGACTCCCTGGCGATCGCCGCGCAGGCGCTCGTCGGTGCCGCACTCGGTGCCGGGCACGCTGCAGGCGCCACGCGACTGTCGTGGCGCATCACCCGGTGGTCCACGATCTTCGCGGCCGGACTCGCCCTGATCTTCGCCCTCGGTCACGGCGTGATCCCCGAACTGTTCACCTCCGACCGGGCCGTGCTCGACGAGATGGCGGTGGCGTGGTGGTTCTTCGTCGCGATCATGCCGGTGGCCGGCGTCGTGTTCGCGCTCGACGGAGTGCTGCTCGGGGCCGGGGACGTCGCCTTCCTCCGGAACGCCACGCTGGCCTGCGCGCTGGCCGGGTTCCTGCCACTGATCTGGCTGTCGATGCTGAACGACTGGGGCCTGGCGGGAATCTGGACGGGACTCACGGTGTTCTTAATTCTTCGGATGCTTGCGGTCGTGTGGCGGGTCGGATCGGGCCGCTGGGCAGTGGTCGGGGCCGACCTGCAGGCACGGCACGGATCGGACAGCGATCCGGCGGCGGAGCACGATCGGAAAGGTGGTTGACGTGGCACCCAAACTGATGGCGGTGAGCGACACCCATGTGGGGCACCGGGGAAACCGCCCGATCACCGAGGACATCTACCCGGACTCGCCCGAGGACTGGCTGATCGTCGCCGGGGACGTGTCGGAGAAGACCGACGACATCCGGTGGGCGCTGAAACTTCTGCGGAGTCGTTTCGCGCAGGTCATCTGGGTTCCCGGCAACCACGAACTGTGGACGACGGCGAAGGACCCGGTGCAGATCCACGGCGCCGCCCGCTACGACTACCTCGTCACCATGTGCCGCGAGATCGGGGTCATCACCCCCGAGGACCCGTTCCCGGTGTGGGAGGGGGAGGACGGCCCGGTCACGCTGGTCCCGATGTTCCTGCTGTACGACTACACGTTCMTGCCCGACGGCGCCACCACCAAGGAGGAAGGCCTCGCGATCGCGCGGGAGAAGAACGTGGTGGCCACGGACGAGTTCCTGCTGTCGAGCGAACCGTACGGAACCCGGGACGCCTGGTGCCGCAACCGCGTCGAGACGACGAAGGCCCGGCTGGACGCCCTCCCCGCCGGCACCCGCACCGTTCTGATCAACCACTTCCCGCTGGTGCGTCAGCCCACGCAGGTGCTGTGGTACCCGGAGTTCTCGCTGTGGTGCGGCACCGAACTGACCGCGGACTGGCACACCCGGTACAACGCCGTCTGCGCCGTGTACGGGCATCTGCACATTCCGCGCACCACCTACTACGACGGGGTGCGGTTCGAGGAGGTATCGCTGGGCTACCCGCGGGAGTGGCAGCGGCGGGGACTCCCGGACAACCTGCTGCGGCAGATCCTCCCGGTGCCGGAGTATCCGCCGGGCACGCTGAACAAGTGGGGCGGCCACTTCAAGGTCACTCCCGAACAGGAAGCCGAAGTGGAGAAGATGCGGGCGAGGGGGGCCCTGTGATCGAGAGAATTCTGCCGGCCGGCGTGGTGTCCTCCGAACTGTTCGAGGACCCGGCGGGGCTGCGTCCGTACCCGCAGGAGGAGGCGCTGATCGGGCGGGCGGTGGAGAAGCGGCGACGCGAATTCACCACCGCACGCTACTGCGCCCGCCTCGCGATGACGAAGCTGGGTGTGGACCAGGCCCCTGTTCTGCGGGGCGACAAGGGTTCCCCGGTGTGGCCGCGCGGCGTGGTCGGAAGCCTCACCCACTGCGACGGTTACCGCGGCGCGGCGCTCGGCTACGCGATGCAGGTGCGGTCCGTCGGCATCGACGCCGAACCGCACGACGCGCTGCCCGACGGGGTGCTGGACGCGGTGAGCCTGCCCGCCGAACGCGACTGGCTGTCGGGTGCGGCGGACTCCGGGCAGTGGCGATCGGCGACCGGCGGTCCGGTGCACCGGGACAGGCTGCTGTTCTGCGCCAAGGAAGCCACGTACAAGGCGTGGTTCCCGCTCACCGCCCGGTGGCTCGGGTTCGAGGACGCGCACATCACGTTCGAGGCGTCCGGCGACGGCACCGGCACGTTCCATTCGGATCTCCTCATCTCCGGGGAGACCGTCGACGGACCACCGCTGGCGTCGTTCGACGGACGGTGGATGGTGTCCGACGGACTCATCATCACTGCCATTGCGGTGCACTGATTTCGGGACTGTGCGGTGCACTGATTTCGACGCCGTGACGGCGGCTGGCAGAATCGGGCCTCGTGTCTGCACGTGAAAAGCCCTCTTCCGGTCTCGTCGGCGCCGGACTGCTCATCGTCGACAAGGACGCGGGCGTCACCAGCCACGACGTGGTGGCCCGGTGTCGCAAGCTACTCGGCACCCGGAAGGTCGGCCACGCGGGCACTCTGGACCCGATGGCCACCGGGGTGCTGGTGCTCGGTGTGGAGCGGGCGACGAAGCTGCTGGGGCTCCTCGCGCTGACGACCAAGGCGTACACGGCCACGATTCGGTTGGGGCAGGCCACCACCACCGACGACGCCGAGGGTGACGTCGTCGCGTCGGCCGATGCGTCCGGCGTGAGGGACGAGGAGATCGCGGCGCAGGTGCGCACCCTCACCGGGGACATCCAGCAGGTCCCGTCGAGCGTCAGCGCCATCAAGGTGGACGGCCGGCGGGCGCACGCGCTGATCCGCGCGGGTGAGGAGTTCGAACTCGCGCCCCGGTCGGTCACGGTGTCCCGGTTCGAGGTGATCGCGAGGCGCACCGAGGGCACGTTCGTCGACCTCGACGTCGAGGTGGAATGTTCGTCCGGAACCTATGTGCGGGCGCTCGCCCGTGATCTGGGGATCGCGTTGATCGGTGTCGGCGGGCATCTCACGTCGCTGCGACGGACCCGGGTGGGACCGTTCACCCTCGAGCACGCGCGCACGCTGGAACAGTTGGCCGAGGAGCCGGGCGTCAGTCTCGACATCGACGCCGCCGCGCAGACCGCGTTCCCGCACCGGCAGATCGACGCGGACGAGGCCGAAGCGATCAGTCAGGGTCGCTGGCTCGAGCCGATCGGAATCAAGGGCGTCTACGCCGCGATCGATCCGAGTGGGCACACGATCGCGCTGCTCCAGGAGCGGGGAAAGCGGGCGAGTTCGGTGATGGTGGTCCGTCCCGCGACCCTGAGGTAGCGGCTCACACCAGCCAGATGGCCTGGGCTGCGGGGTTTCCGAGCTCGACGGTGTCCTCCTGGACGCCGATCCGGACCGACACGGTGCCGGCGTAGTCGCGTCGCTCCAGCACCGTCACCGTCACGTCCAGTGCCACACCCACCGAGTCGAAGTACCGCAGCATGGCCGGGTCGGAGTCCGAGATGCGGGCGATGCGGCCGCTCTCGCCGTTGACGAAGTCGCTGAGCTGACGTGCCGGGGGAGTGGGCACCGACCCGTCGACCGCGGGGATCGGATCGCCGTGCGGATCGCGTTCGGGATGGCCGAGCTTGGCGTCCATCCGGGAGATCATCAGGTCCGAGACGGCGTGCTCGAGCACCTCCGCCTCGTCGTGTACCTCGTCCCAGCCATAGCCGAGTTCGTGCACCAGGTACGTCTCGATGAGGCGGTGCCTGCGGACCATTCCGACGGCCGCCACGCGCCCCGCCTCGGTCAGGGCGATCGACCCGTAGCGGGCGTGGTCGACGAGGCCCTGATCGGACAGTTTCCGGATGGCCTCCGACACGGTGGACGCGGACACCCCGATCTTCTCGGAGAGCAGTTTCGTGGAGACCCGCTCCTGCGACCACTCCTGAACGGTCCAGATGACCTTCAGGTAGTCCTGCGCCACTGCCGAGAGCGCCCCGGTCTCGGAGGTCGAGTCCTCGGTCACGCTCTGGTCATTCTTGTTCACGGCCACGCCAACGAGCTTAGGCAAGTCTTACCGGCGAGACACATCGACACACCTGATCTGTCCCCGGGGGACGTCACCGTCGACCGCGAACCGCGAGGTCGTGACGTTTCCCGGCCACGCCGGACCGCCGGACAGCCGGTCCGAAGATGAACATCGGCGCGCGGCACCGTAGGCTGCCACTCGTGCTGAGATGGCGTGGTCTCGACGAGGTTCCTGCCGACTGGGGTCGTTGTGTTCTCACGATCGGCGTATTCGATGGCGTGCACCGAGGTCACGCCCAATTGATCAGTCGAGCGGTGGCGGCTGCCCGCACGCGTGGAATACCCAGCGTGCTCATGACTTTCGATCCTCATCCGATGGAAGTGGTTCGTCCGGGCAGTCATCCCGCCCAGCTCACGACGCTGGCCCGCAGGGCGGAGCTCGCGGAGGAGCTGGGCATCGACGTGTTCTGCGTCATGCCGTTCACCGCCGAATTCATGAAGCTGACGCCGGAGCGGTACGCCCACGAGATCCTCGTGGAGCGCCTGCACGTGGCGGACGTCGTCGTCGGTGAGAACTTCACGTTCGGCAAGAAGGCCGCGGGCAACGTCGACCTGCTGCGGCAGATCGGCGACCGGTTCGGTTTCGCGGTCGACGGTGTGACGTTGCTCGCAGAGCATGCGGTCACGTTCTCGTCCACCTACATCCGCTCCTGTGTGGACGCCGGCGACATGGCCGCCGCGACGGAGGCCCTTGGCCGCCCGCACCGTGTCGAGGGCGTCGTCGTCCACGGCGACGGTCGCGGACGCCAGCTCGGCTACCCGACCGCGAACGTCGCGCCGCCGATGTATGCCGCGATTCCCGCGGACGGCGTGTACGCCGCCTGGTTCACCGTGCTCGGGCACGGAGTCGACCTGGGCACCGTCACCTCCGGTGAGCGGTACATGGCTGCCGTGTCGGTGGGTACCAATCCGACGTTCTCCGGGCGGACGCGCACCGTGGAGGCCTTCGTCCTCGACCGGGAAGCCGACCTGTACGGCCAGCACGTGGCCGTCGACCTCGTCGAGCGACTCCGCGGGATGGAGAAGTTCGATTCCGTCGACGACCTGATCGTCGCGATGGGCAAAGACGCCGAGCGTGCGCGCGCGATCCTCGCGGCATCGGAGGACGTGCGGTAAAGCACCCGCATTTCAGCTGGTAAAGTAGGCCGCTGGCGTGCGCTGCGGTTCGCGGTGGCCGCGCCGAGTTTCGATCCTTGCACGCGAACGTCATCACCAGGAGTGAACCAGTGGCATTGACCACCGCAGAGAAGAAGCAGGTTCTGAGCGAGTACGGCCTGCACGAGACCGACACCGGTTCGCCGGAGGCGCAGGTGGCCATGCTCACCAAGCGCATCGTCGATCTCACCGAACACCTCAAGATGCACAAGCACGACCACCACTCCCGCCGCGGCCTCCTGCTGCTGGTCGGACGCCGTCGTCGTCTGCTCAAGTACGTCCAGAAGGTCGACATCGAGCGTTACCGCTCGCTGATCGAGCGTCTCGGCCTGCGTCGCTGAGTTTCGCAACATCGCGGTCATTTCGATCGCAAATCACTCCGGTAGCCGGCGGGGCCTTGCTTAGACTGGGCCTCGCTGGCTATCGGTGTTAGCTGCCGAGGGCAGCACTACCGTATGCACCCGAGAATGTGGTGTCGGTCTTCGGTAGTGGTCTTCCGGACACGGTCCGGCGGACTTCGATCGACGGCCGCCTCCGCACAGTGACATCCCGAGAACTCGAGAGGGGGATGTCCCTCAGGTGCGCAGTTCTCGCCAGGAGGGTGAGAACGCCCCCGCGGGTACGGCGAAGACGAGAGGGAAGTGAAAAGAAGAGATGACAGAGAATTCCGCAGTAGAAGTCGATGAGGGCGTGTTCGAATCCACCGCCGTGATCGACAACGGGTCCTTCGGAACCCGCACCATTCGTTTCGAGACCGGTCGCCTCGCGCAGCAGGCCGCCGGCGCCGTCGTCGCCTACCTGGACGACGAGACGATGCTGCTGTCCGCGACGAGCGCCAGCAAGCACCCCAAGGAGCACTTCGACTTCTTCCCCCTCACGGTGGACGTCGAGGAGCGCATGTACGCCGCGGGCCGCATCCCCGGCTCGTTCTTCCGTCGTGAGGGCCGCCCCTCCACGGACGCGATCCTGACCTGCCGCCTGATCGACCGGCCGCTGCGTCCGTCGTTCGTCGACGGCCTGCGCAACGAGATCCAGGTCGTGGTCACGGTGATGAGCCTGAACCCGCAGGACCTGTACGACGTGGTCGCGATCAACGCCGCGTCGGCCTCCACCCAGATCGCCGGACTGCCGTTCTCCGGCCCCGTCGGTGGCGTGCGTGTCGCACTCATCACGTCGGACGAGAACAAGGCCGGCCAGTGGGTCGCATTCCCCACCGTCGAGCAGCTCGAGAACGCCGTCTTCGACATGGTCGTCGCCGGTCGCATCGTCTCCGGCAGCGGTGACGACGCCGACGTCGCGATCATGATGGTCGAGGCCGAGGCCACCGACAACGTGATCTCCCTGATCGACGGTGGCGCACAGGCTCCCACCGAGACGATCGTGGCCGAGGGCCTCGAAGCCGCCAAGCCGTTCATCGCTCGCCTGTGCACCGCACAGCAGCAGCTCGCGGTCAAGGCGGCCAAGCCCACCGGTGACTTCCCCGTCTTCCCGGCGTACCAGGACGACGTGTTCGCCRCCGTCGAGGCCGCCGCAGCGGAGAAGCTCAGCGCGGCGCTGACCATCGCCGGCAAGCAGGAGCGCGACGACAAGACCGACGAGGTCAAGGTCGAGGTCCTCGAGCAGGTCGCCCCGAACTTCGAGGGACGCGAGAAGGAACTCGGCGCGGCATTCCGCTCGCTGACGAAGAAGCTGGTCCGTCAGCGCATCCTGCGCGACCAGTTCCGCATCGACGGCCGCGGCATCACGGACATCCGTTCGCTGTCGGCCGAGGTCGCCATCGTTCCGCGTGCCCACGGCTCCGCTCTGTTCGAGCGCGGCGAGACCCAGATCCTGGGTGTCACCACCCTCGACATGGTGAAGATGGCGCAGCAGGTCGATTCGCTCGGACCCGAGACGACCAAGCGGTACATGCACCACTACAACTTCCCGCCGTACTCCACCGGTGAGACGGGACGCGTCGGTTCGCCGAAGCGCCGCGAGATCGGTCACGGCGCGCTGGCGGAGCGGGCTCTCATGCCCGTGCTGCCCAGCGTCGAGGAATTCCCGTACGCCATCCGTCAGGTCTCGGAGGCCCTCAGCTCCAACGGCTCCACCTCGATGGGCTCCGTGTGTGCGTCGACGCTCGCACTGCTCAACGCTGGTGTGCCGTTGAAGGCTCCGGTCGCCGGTATCGCCATGGGCCTCGTCTCCGACCAGGTCGACGGTGAGACCCGTTACGTCGCGCTCACCGACATCCTCGGTGCCGAGGACGCGTTCGGCGACATGGACTTCAAGGTCGCGGGCACGAAGGACTTCGTCACGGCTCTGCAGCTCGACACGAAGCTCGACGGCATCCCGTCGAAGGTCCTCGCCGGCGCGCTGTCGCAGGCAAAGGACGCGCGGGCCACGATCCTCGAGGTCATGGCCGAGGCCATCGACACCCCGGACGAGATGAGCCCGTTCGCCCCGCGCGTCACGGCCATCAAGGTCCCCGTCGACAAGATCGGTGAGGTCATCGGCCCCAAGGGCAAGATGATCAACTCCATCACCGAGCAGACCGGCGCCAACATCTCCATCGAAGATGACGGCACCGTGTTCGTCGGTGCGACGGACGGCCCGTCCGCGCAGGCCGCGATCGACATGATCAACGCCATCGCCAACCCGCAGCTGCCGAAGGTCGGCGAGCGCTTCCTGGGTACGGTCGTCAAGACCACCGCCTTCGGTGCGTTCGTGTCGCTCCTCCCCGGCCGCGACGGGCTGGTGCACATCTCGAAGCTGGGCAGCGGCAAGCGCATCGCCAAGGTCGAGGACGTCGTGAGCGTCGGCTCGAAGTTGCGTGTCGAGATCGCCGACATCGACAACCGCGGCAAGATCTCGCTGATCCCCGTCGAGGAAGACGGCGCTGCGGCTCCGGCCGAGCAGAGCGAAGAGGCGGCTGCCGAGAAGTAGTCTTCTCCCGGTCACCACGCCGGCGGCCCCGCACGAATCTGTGCGGGGCCGTCGGCGTTCTCGGTCGTGCCGGTGGGTCGTGTCAGGATGCGGTGGTGAACCGTCCGACATACCGCCGCTGCCACGGCGTCTCGACCGCGTGACGGTGATAGTGCTGCCGGACGAACGCGACGGCATCCTTCGCAGGCACCCCGTCGAGCACGGCGATGCAGGCGAGGGCGGTGCCCGTCCTGCCGCGGCCGCCCCCGCATGCCACCTCCACTCGCTCGGACGCGGCGCGGCGCCACACCTCGCCCAGCGCATCCACAGTGTCGCGGCGGTCCCGGGGYAGTGCGAAGTCGGGCCACCGGACCCACCGTGAGTCCCACTGCACCGGCGGCGGTGTGCGCCCCAGCAGGTACACGGCGAAATCGGGCAGGGGGCCGTCGGGGAGCGGTCGTCGCAACCCCCGGCCGCGGACGAGGCGCCCGGACGGCAGGCGGAGGATTCCGGGAGCGTCGGCATCCCAGGTGTCGATCATGGTCGTCACTCTATGCGGGGAATCTGTCCTCATGACGCGCCCGGCCTCGTTCATGCATGCATCACGTTTGCGGCTCTCACCGTGTTTTCGCAGTTCACCCGCGGTTACGCCTCCTCGCTAGCCTTGCAGCACGAGCTACCGGACATCGAGGCGGCGCATGGCGTCGAGGAGTGACCAATGGAGTTCAGACATCTAGTCTCATTCATCACCATCGCCGAGGAACTACATTTCGGACGGGCGGCGTCACGGCTGCATCTCACCCAGCCGTCCCTCAGTGCGCAACTGCAGAAGCTCGAGAAGTCTCTGGGTGTGCGACTCGTCGCGCGGAGTTCGCACGAGGTCAAGTTGACCTCTGCGGGCCAGGAATTCGAGGCTCAGGCCCGGTTGATCGTCTTCCAGATGGAGAAGGCCGCGCAGATTGCAAAGGCCACCGCGGAAGGGCGCTCGGGAACCCTGAACATCGGATACAACATGCCGGCGAGCCGGCACGTGCTGCCGTCCGCGCTCGCCAAGATGAGTGCCGTGCATCCGGATGTCGTGGTCTCGTTGTGGGAGAAGCGAACCGGACCGCAGCTTGCGGGCCTCGCGGACGGCACGCTCGACGTTGCTCTCGTGTACGGGCATCCGAGGACGGCGGACTTCCGGTACCGGCTGGTCCTGCGGAAGATTCCGCTCGTCGCGGTCGTGGGCAAGGGGCATATCTGGGCTGGACGCGCCGCGGTCCCGTTCGCCGAGTTGGCGAATCAGGCGTGTGTGATCTTCTCGCGCGATCAGTGTCCGGCCATGTACGACTCGATCTTCGGTGCGGCGTCGGACAGCCGGATCTCGCTCGACGTCGCTCAGACCGCCGATGATCCGGGCGCGACCGCGCACATGGTGTCGGTCAAGCCGTTGGTCGGATTCGCGTCGCTGCCGCGCGCCAGTTCGGGAGGACTCGGTGCGATGGGCGCGAATTCGGTGGCGGTGAAATTGTTCGATCCGATCCCGACGATCGACCTGTATGCGGTATGGCGAACGGCCGAGGCGAACCCTGCCGTGTTCTCATTCCTCGACTGCATCGACGATTTCGACGAATTGAAACGCAGCGATCGTGGCCTGGTCGCTATGTGATTTCGGCTGTGTCTCCGGCTGGGTATCCGCAGTCTTTCGAGTCCTATTTCAGCCCGGATCGAACGAAGGCGTTGACGATGTGCCGCTGCAGGACGACATAGAGCGCGAACACCGGCAGGCACGCCAGCCCGGCGACGGCCATCATCGGCCCCCAGTCGTTGCCCTCGGTTCCCATGAAACTCCGCAGCCCCAGCTGAACGACGGAATTGCTGCGCTGCAGGACCACCGCGGGCCAGAAGTACTCGTTCCAGGCATTGATGAACAGCAGGATCGCCAAGGCCGCCAGCGCGGGACGCAGATTCGGTACCACGACGGTCCAGAGAATGGACCACGAGGATCGGCCGTCCAGCTTTGCCGCCGCGACCAGTTCCTTCGGGAAGCCGGCCATGTGCTGGCGGAGCATCAGGACCCCCAGCGCGGAACACAGGGTCGGCACGATCACTCCCGCGAGGTTGTTGACGAGTCCCAGCTGGTACAGCAGCACGTAGTTGGGAAGCATCGTGACCTGGAACGGCACCAGCCAGGTTCCGACGAATGCGAGGTAGAGCAGGCGTTGGAAGCGGAACGAATACATCGCGAACGCGTACGAGGCGAGCAGCGCGACGAGGAGCTGACCCGCCGCCGAGACCGCCGCGACTGCGAACGTGTTGGCGAGCAGGCGGATCACGTCGACCTTCTCGGTCGCGTCCACATAGTTGCCCAGTGACAACGGCCACGGTACGGGGGAGAGGGAGCCGACGTCGTCGGGGCGCCGCAGTGACGTTGCGAGCAACCAGTAGATGGGAAATGCGCACACGAAGGTGATGGCGAAGAGGACGGCATGTCCCCGCGCCCGCCGCCACAACGGTTCGGGTACGACTGCCTCGCTAGTCGTCATGGAACGAGATCCTTTCCGAGATCCACACGAGCACACCGGCAACGAGACCGAATCCGACGAACAGCATGATGCCCGCAGCGGCACTCAGGCCCGCGTCGAAGCTGTGGAACCCGTAGTCCCACAACAGGTAGTAGATGTTCGTCGTCGCCTGTGACGGTCCGCCCTGGGTGAGGGTGTCGATGAGTGGGAACGTCCACTGGGCGCTCAGCAGCACCGTCATGAGTCCGAGGAACACCAGCGTGGGCGACAGCAGCGGCAGCGTGATCCACCAGTCGATCTGGCGCCGTGTCGCACCGTCGACCTGCGCGGCCTCGGCGTAGTCCCCGCTGATGCCGGCCATTCCGGCGGACACCACGAGCACGGCAAAACCCAGGAAATGCCATCCGGTGACGGCGACGATCACCCACGGCGCCGAGGCAGGTTCGTGGATCCAGTTGGTGTCCGAGCCCAGCACCCGGTTCACGATCCCGGCGCCCGGGTCGAGGAGCCACTGCCACACGGCCGCGCTCGCGACCGGGGCGACGAGAAAGGGCGCGAAGATCAGGCTCTGGTAGACCGCCCGGGCCCGTCCGTGTACACCGCGTGTGGCGAATCCGACGACTACCGGTAGCACGAGCGTGAACGGCAGCAGACCGACAATGAGGACGACCGTCCGCCACACGGAGTCACCGACCGCGGGCAGCTCGAGCAGCCGGCGGTAGTTGTCGGCGCCGACGGAAACCATGGGCGTGGTCGGAAGCAGGTTCCAGGAGTAGGTCGAGAGTTGGGCCGCCTGAGCGAGCGGGCGGTACGTCCACACGATCAGCAGCGCGACAGCCGGTGTCAGGAACAGGTACGGCTCTGCCACCCGCACCACCCTCCGCAGAGGGTGGGTACGGGTGGCAGGCACCGTCACCGGTTCCCGGACGGGCGTTGTCGCGTCGGCAAGATCCGGTACGGCGACGAACACGATGTTTCCCTCACCCCTCCTGCAGCGCGAGTGCGTGCAACCGGGCGAGCATGTCCTGCTCGGGTATGTCGTAGACCACCTCGGCCGGGGTCGCCTCGATCGCGGTGGCGACCACCGTTGTATCGAGGACATCGATCCTGCTGAAACCGTGGCCGGCGACACCTCGGTGGCTGCCCGCCGCCGCGATCGGATCCACCCGGTAGGACAGCGCCGGACCGACCCACACCGGGATCCCCGCCACCGCCCCTGAACTCGTCAGGTGGGAATGCCCGCAGAGGATCATCCGCACATCGGATCCGGCCAGAACCGCCTCGAGCCGGTCCGGACCCTGGAGGCGAAGGTAGTCGACCGTAGCGACCGGCGACGGAATCGGTGGGTGGTGGAGTACGAGGAGCGTTCCGCGCTCACTGGGCCGGGACAGTTCCTCGTCCAGCCAGGTCAGCTGCTCGTTCGTCRGCCAGCCCGCGTGTCGACCGGGGGTGGTGCTGTCGAGGACGATCACCCGGAGACCGTGGATGTCGTGGACCGCGTCGTGCGGTGCCTCGAGATCACGACCGCCGGAGTCGAGCCCGAGCAGTTCGGTGTGGAAGGCAGTGCGGTCGTCGTGATTGCCCATCGCGTAGATGATGTGCGCACCGAGTTCGGCGGCCGCGGGCTCGACAACCGTGCGCAATCGCCGGTAGGCCTCCGGTGCCCCGTTGTCGCTGAGATCGCCCGACAGCACGATCGCGTCGACCCGCTGGCGGGATCCGACTATCCGGTCGAGTGCGCGGGTGAGGTTGTCGAGGGTGTCGATCGTGTCGTGGACGAGGTCGCCGGCGGCGCGGATGTGGGTGTCCGTCAGGTGAATGACCGTGACGTGTGCGGGAGTCATTCGCTGGGCAGAAGCGCGGCGGCCTGCTTCTGGGCGGCTTCGAGGGTGGATTTCGGGTCGGCGTCCTGGTACACGACCGCCTCGACGGCGTCCATCATGCCGTCCCGGATCTGCAGGTAGTTGTTGCCGGGCATCGAGATCCACGGCTCCATCGAGCCGAGTTGGGCGATGTTCGGTGCGAGCAGCGGGTTCTTCTGCGACCACTCTTTCAGCCCGGCGGGATCGTCGACGAGTCCGGTGCGCAGGGGGAGGTATCCGATTCCCTGCGCGATCTTGGTGTAGGCCTCCTCGCTGGTGAGGAACTTGATCAGTTCCCAGGACGCGCGCTGCTTGGCAGGGTCGGATGCAAATGTGAAGAGGGAGGCGCCGGAGTTGGTGGGAACAGGGGTCGTGCCGGCGAAGGTGGGCATCGTGGTGGCGCGCAGGTCCCACTTGTCCTTGGCGCCCTTGACGAAGGTGCCCTGGATCGCGCTGGTCTCGAGGATCATGCCGACATCCCCGCGGGCGAAGGCCTCGTAGCCCTGCTGCTGGCTGAGCTTGGGTGTCGAGCCCGACTGCACCAGGTTCTGAGCCATGTCCGCGACCTGAACGGCCGGGTCGTCCGCGAAGGTGAGCGACGACCGGTCCTCCGCGATGACCCGTCCGCCGTTGGACCGGACGAGACTCTGGAAGCACCAGTCCTTCGCCGTCTTGGTCAGGCAGTCGAGGTATACGCCGCCCTTACCGGTCTTCGTCGTGATCGTGGACGCTGCGGCCGCGACCTCGTCCCACGTCTTCGGTGGTGCCGCCGGGTCGAGACCGGCCTGCTCGAACAGTGTTGCGTTGTAATAGAACACGGGCGTCGAGAAGACGAAGGGCACGCCGTAGGTGGAGCCCTCCCAGTCACCCAGGGTGCGCGCGGTGGGGGCATACGGGTATTTCGCACCGTCGAAGTTCTTCTGCACGGAGGCTTTGCCGACGAGGTCGTCGAGCGAGTGGGCGCCCAGCTGGTGGATCGTGAAGTCCAGGTCACTGAACCCGAGCTGCGCGACGTCCGGGGGCGTTCCGGCCACGGTCTGGCTCTGGATGCTCGAGATCGTGTCGGTGGCCGGGTTCGGACTGTTGCCCTGCGGCTTCTGCGCCGTGACGTGGATGTTCGGATTCTGCTTGGTGAACTCGTCGATGAGGGCATTGAAGGTGTCGGTCCACGCGCCCGCCATACCGTAGTTGTAGCTTTCGAACACGATCGACACCTTCTGGTCCGGAGCGAGTTCCGGCACCGGATCGGTGCTGCTCGCCGCGGAATCGGTGGTGGTGGTGCCGAGTCCGCCGCAGGCGGTCAGGACCAACGCGCTGGTCACCAGCACGCCCAGCCCGGGCAGGGTCTTCTTCACTGTGGTTCTCCTGTTTGTTCGTTGTGGGAGGGTCTCGTGAACGCGCCGGTGCTCATGCCACGACAGCGAGGCTGTTCATGCCACCGACAGCGAGGCACTGTGAGGCGATGCCTCGTGCTCGTGGGGACCGTGCCAGACCAGTCGGCGGCCGGTCACGGAATCGAAGAGTTGAATGTCGGCCGGGTCGACACTGAGTGCGGCGGTGTCGCCGATCCGGGCGGGAACGGGGCGCGGAGAGCGGACGCGGATGACGGTGCCGCCCACTGTGACGTGCAGGATCTCTTCGCTGCCCAGGTTTTCCGATGCGGTGACGACACCGCGGAGTTGGGCATCGGTGCCGTTCAGCCGAATGCGTTCCGGCCGGATGCCCGCGGTCACCTTCTGCGGTCCGGTCGCCGTGCCGGCGGACAGCCCCAGGGGTGCGTCGACGCCGTCGGTGACGAGGTGGAGTTCCCCTGCCCGATAGATCATTGTCGCGTCGAACAGGTTCATCGGCGGCGCGCCGAGGAAGGCGGCGACGAACGTCGATCGGGGAGTGTCGTACAGCTCGGTCGGTGTACCGACCTGCTCGACCCTGCCGTTGTTCAGCAGCGCGATGCGCGTCGCCATCGTCATCGCCTCGACCTGGTCGTGGGTGACGTAGAGGAACGTCGACCCCAGGCGGTGGTGCAGGTCGATGAGCTCGGTGCGGGTCGCGCTGCGCAACGCGGCATCGAGATTCGACAGCGGCTCGTCCATGAGGAAGGCCCCTGGGTCGCGGACCATAGCCCGGGCCAGCGCCACCCGTTGACGTTGTCCGCCGGAAAGCTGGGCGGGACGCCGATCCAGGTGATCGTGCAGACCGAGCGCCGACGCCACGGTGCTGATTCGTTCGCGGATCTCGTCCTTCGACCGCCGGCGGGCACGGAGAGGGAAGCCGATGTTCTTCGCGACGGTCAGGTGCGGGTACAGGGCGTAGCTCTGAAAGACCATCGCAACGTCCCGTCGGCGGGGCGGTGTTCCGGTGATGTCGTTCTCGCCCAGAAGGATGCGTCCCGCGGACGGACTCTCGAGGCCGGCGATCAGACGTAGCAGCGTCGACTTCCCGCACCCGCTCGGTCCCAGGAGAACCATCAACTCTCCGTCGGCGATGTCGAGGTCGATATCTCGCACGACCTGCGCAGCGCCGAACTGTTTCGACACGCCTTCGAGTCTTATCCGCGCCACCCGCACTCCTCGGTTGTTCCGTGTTCTCCGGAAGACACCACAGCAGCCGGGGGTGACGGTGCGGTGAACACCGCACCTCGAATTCCCCTCCCGGTACCGCGCCGGGCGGGGTCACGCAGCGACGATAGGGGGAGTGGGCCCGCGCGATAGAAAACGTCTCATACCTGCGCCACCCGGGCGATAGCCAAGTTCTATCGGGCGCAGTGAAAACCAATGCAGAGTAGTGGCTTTCGCTCAGCAATCCTACGCTGGCTTCGTGACTTCGCATTCAGACACCGGCCTGCGCCAGCCATCCTCCTCGTCGGAATCTGCGTAACGTTCGTCGTCTGTCTCGACACCAGCATCACCCCGGTCGCGCTGCACACACATCTCCGACGCCGCCGCGAGGGCGAGGGAAATCGGATCGCCTCGCCTGAACGGATCGTGAAGTGGGTGCGCCCGTGTATCGGTCTCATTGTGATTACCCGGAGTTGAACACACCATGAACACCCAGGTGGAGTCTGGTGTGCCGGGTACGCCCCGACGAGACTGGAACAGTGAACGCAGAATTTCTCGTTCTTCTCATCGTCGTCGTCACCGCCCTCGGTTTCGATTTCACCAACGGCTTCCACGACACCGCCAACGCCATGGCCACCTCGATCGCTACCGGGGCGTTCAAACCCCGTGTCGCGGTGACACTGTCCGCGATTCTCAACCTGGTCGGCGCGTTCCTGTCGGTCGAGGTGGCGGCGACCGTTGCCAAGGGAATCGTCAACCTCACCGACACCGGCGGGCAGGCGTTGCTGATCATCGTCTTCGCGGGCCTCGTCGGTGGCATCTTGTGGAACCTCGTGACCTGGCTGCTCGGCATTCCGTCGAGTTCGTCGCACGCCCTCTTCGGCGGGCTGATCGGCGCGACCATCGCGGCCCTGGGGATGAGCGGTGTCGAGTGGTCGGGCGTGATGAGCAAGATCGTCATCCCCGCCGTCCTCGCACCCGTCGTCGCAGCTCTGGTCGCTGCCATCGGCACCTGGCTGATCTACCGCATCACCGCCGGCGTCGAGGAAAATGCCAAGGAGGAAGGATTCCGCTGGGGGCAGATCGGGTCGGCGTCCCTGGTCTCACTCGCCCACGGCACCAACGATGCTCAGAAGACCATGGGCATCATCTTTCTGGCGCTGGTGGCGCACGGCACCATCACGGCCGACACCGCGATGCCGTTCTGGGTGAAATTCTGCTGCGCCCTCGCGATCGCGCTGGGAACCTACCTGGGCGGTTGGCGGATCATCCGGACGCTCGGCAAAGGTCTCGTCGAGATCACGTCGCCCCAGGGTATGGCCGCCGAGTCCTCCTCGGCCGCCATCATCCTCACCTCCAGTCACTTCGGCCTGCCGCTGTCGACCACGCAGACGGCGACCGGATCCATCCTCGGAACGGGAATCGGCAAGTCCGGGGCGGAGGTCCGGTGGGGCGTCGCCGGACGCATGGCGGTCGCGTGGCTGTTCACCCTTCCCTCGGCCGCTGTGGTCGGAGCGGTGTGCTGGGTAATCGCCGACGCGATCGGTGGGCTGCCAGGTGTTCTCGTGGTGTTCGCGCTGCTCCTGGCAGCAGCAGGAGCCCTGTATCTGCGCTCGCGGCGGAACCCGATCGACACCTCGAACGTCAACGAGGAGTGGGACGGCGGTCTGACCCCGCCGTCCGAGAAGGCGCCCAGCTCGCATTCGGCTCAGATCTGAGAGGCAGGCAACGTGGATCTGTTCATGGACACCGTGGACTCGCTCTGGCAGGTCGTTCTCATCGGCCTGCTCTTCGGCGCCGGGCTGCCCGCCATCTTCGCGCTCGGCATCCGGTTCCTGACACTGGGCGTCACGACATCCGCGAACGGTAACGGTGCCACACGGACACCGGCCGCTCTGATCGCCGGTCTGGCGTGTTTCGCGGTGGTCCTCGTCGCGATCGTCGCCGGAATACTTTTCATCAYGAAGGACTTCCTCGCCCACGATTTCGGGATCACCGTTTTCTGAACCCGGAAAGGACGCGTGCAGTGCCACGACAACCGATCACTTCAGTTCCGGCGAAGGTCCTGCGCTGGGTGCGAGAGGGCTACCCACACGGGGTGCCCCGCGAGGACTACATCGCGCTGTTCGCCGTCCTGCACCGCAGGCTCACCGAGACCGAGGTGAGTGAGATCGTCGACGAGCTGTCGGCCCCGGACGGGCATGCCCTCGAGGACGGCAAGATCGACCGCGCGGAGATCGAAGAGGCCATCGCCCGCCTGGCCCATGAGCATCCCGGCGACGACGACGTCAAGCGGGTGGCATCTCGCCTCGCCGCGGGAGGCTGGCCGCTGGCTGCGCCGATCGAGGAGAAACCTCCACTCGTGAAGGTACTGCCGCCCCTGTTGACCAACATCATCGAATGGCTGCGCGCCGGCTATCCACTGGGTGTGCCCGAGACGGACTACATCCCCCTCATAGCCCTGYTGCGCCGGCGGCTGTCCGACGAGGAGGTCCGCGAGATCACCGCAACACTGGTCGAGCAGGGCGATCTCCCGATCGGCAAGCCGGACATCCAGGTGATGATTGCCGAGGTCACCGACGAGAAGCCCCTCGACGCCGATGTCGACCGGGTTCACGCCCACCTCGTGGCCGGTGGCTGGGCCATCCCGGACGAGGCGGCGATCGACGAGTCGCACTGACCGGGCGCTGATCAGCGAGGAGGACTGGTGTTCCTGCGTGGAGACACCGTAGCCGACGACCCGCACGCGCTGGACGAGTCGCTGCTCATCGAGCCCGAATGGCGCCGGCCCTCCTGGCGGGGCTTCGTCGCATCGACCCCCGGGCGCCTGTCGGTGATCGCCCTGGTACTCGTCGCTGCCGCCCTCGCTGCAGGAACGGTCACCTCGGCGATCAACGGGGCGCGTCAACAGGAAATCAACGCCTTGCGGACCCACTCGGAGCCTCTCGCCGACGCGGCACAGAGCCTCTACAGCTCGCTGTCGATCGCAGACGCCGCCGCGACAACGTCCTTCATCTTCGGCGGGGTCGAACCGGTGGCGGTACGTGAGGATTACAACCAGGCTGTCGGTGATGCCTCCAACGCGTTGGTGACCGCCTCGAACGGCGTCGATCCGGCAGACACGGAAGCTTTGGGCCTGCTGTCGGAAGTGTCGCGGCGTTTCGCCGAATACACCAGTCTGGTCTCCACCGCCCGCGCCAACGATCGCTCGGGAAACCCGATCGGAATCACGTATCTGCGCAATGCGTCGTCGATGATGCAGAGCACTATCCTGCCGCTGGCGCACCGCCTCTGCACCGAGCAGTGGAAGTCGGTGGCCGCCACACAGATGCGGACAACCCGACTGCCGGTGGCCGCGTTCGCTGTCACGACCTCCGCTCTCGGCGCGCTCGTGCTCGCGCATGTGTACCTGACCAGCAAGAGCCGGCGGCTGTTCAACCCCGGCCTGATCGTGGCCACACTCCTCATGGCGAGCCTCCTGACGTGGTCGGTGGCAGCGTTCGGGATATCGACGTCAGCGGGTGAGCGCGCGAGGACTGATGGGGCGCAACCACTCAGCGCGATCGCTACGGCCCGGATTCTGGCGCAACAGGCCCGGGCGGACGAGATGCTCGGAGTGTTGCAACGCGRTTCGGACCCCCAATCCGAGGTCGACTTCTCGCGGCATTCGACGGTGCTGTCCGAGATACTCGAACAACACCGGAACGCATCCGGCGAGGCCGGGAACGCCGCGATCGCCGACGCCGCCGCGGCGCTCGAGGGCTGGCGGAGCACCCACGAATCGCTGCAACAGAAACTCGTGAACGGGGATTACCCGGCGGCCGCCGCCATGGCGGTCGATCCGGGGGCACTCGCACCGACTGCCCGGTTTCTCGCGCTCGACGACGCGTTGCAGTCCGCGATCAACGAATTGAGGAACGAGGAACGTGAGGCCACGGCCGAGGCGTATCGCTCGACGTCGCTGTTGGGCGTCGGTGCGGTCGTGCTCGGCGTGCTCGCCGGGTTCTCGGTCGGCGGAGGCATCTGGCCCAGACTGAACGAGTACCACTGATGTCCCGGCGAGGTGAGTGGATGCTGACGAATCCCCGCGTCGAGCATGCACACGGGCGCCGAAGACCTCGTGTTCGTGGCCTCGTCGGCGTGCTCGTCAYCGCCGCCGCGGTGCTCGCCGGTTGTGGGACACCCGCGCCCGACACCCCCGCCGTCGCAGGCAACTATTCGGAACTGTCGCTGCCGAACGGAACGCAGATCATCCCGCCGTCGGGTCTCGTCCCTCCGGCGCCCGTTCCGCCGTCGACGTGCGGGGCGTCGGCGAGCCTGCGTCCGGGACCCCCCGTTCCGGCGGGTGCGGTGCCACCGGGGAGGCTGGTCGCCGACATCGTGGCGCGGGACCGGCTGATCGTCGGCGTCGATCAGGACACCAACTTGTTCAGTTTTCGTGACCCGACCACCGATACCCTCGAGGGATTCGATGTGGACATGGCGCGAGAGGTCGCCCGCGATCTCCTCGGCGACCCGGCGAAGGTCGAGTTCCGACTCCTCACCCCGGTCGGCCGCCTCGACGCGCTCGAGAAGAACCAGGTCGACATCGTCGCGCAAACCATGACGATCACGTGTCAGCGCGCCGAGCGGGTGGCGTTCTCCACCGTCTATCTCGAGGCGTACCAGCGTGTGCTGGTGACGGAGGGGTCGGGGATCGCGGGGTCTGCGGACCTGGCAGGCAGGCGGGTGTGCGCCGCCACGGACACCACGTCGCTCGCGACGATCCGGCGGGTCCAGCCGCAGGCCACGATCGTCGCGGTTCCCGATTGGGCCGACTGTCTGATGGTTCTCCAGCAGCGTCAGGCGGATGCCGTCAGCACGGACGACGCCATCCTCGCGGGTCTGGCCGCTCAGGATCCGACCCTCGAGATCGTCGGACCATCGCTGGAAACGCAGCCGTACGGCATCGGCATCAACAAGACCAACACCGATCTGGTGCGCTTGGTGAACGGCACCCTCGACCGGCTGCGCGTGGACGGAACGTGGATGAGGCTCCACGACCGGTGGTTGACCGTCCTCGGTCCGGTCGCCGGCCCGCCTACGCCGACCTATCGGGATTGAGGATCCGCCGGTCGATCCGACCAGCAGAGCAAGTTCACAATTAGTGGGGATTATCTATCATCTCAAATCCCCATTACTGCTACGGTGGGGTTCATGTCTTCATCCACGACGCCCCCGGAGCGCCTGCTGCGAAACCCCACGTTCGTGGTGGCGCAGCTGCATCGGGTGGGGCGCGAGGACCTCGAGGGTGTGCTGGCGGCCGAGGGGCTGAATCTGCGTACGCACTGGATTCTCTGCTGCCTCGAGGAGCCTGGTGAGCTGTCCCAGAAGCAGCTCGCCGACGTGCTGGGCGTCGATCGCAGCGACATGGTGCGACTGCTCGACGACCTCGAGAAGCGCGGGTTCGTGGCCCGCACCAAGAACGCCAAGGACAGGCGCAAGCACGTGCTGTCGTTGACGTCGGCAGGCCGGCAGGTCCGGGAGCGCAGCGACGAGTTGGTCGAGAAGGCATCCGATCAGCTCTACGGCAACCTGTCGGCGAAGGAACGCCGAAGCCTCCAACGCCTCGTCCTGAAGGCGCTGGGCCTGCCGAAGAAATACGCCGCCCCACCCACTTAGCCGGCACAGCCCCGGTTTCCACGGTGTCCGTTGCACCGTTCTCATGCCGGCCCCGCGGATTCCTTCGCGCTGTCCGGGGTCGTTCCAAAAAGGAGCCCGCACATTGTCTGCCCCCACGCGTCTCGACCCGTTCACCGCCGGTGATCTCGCACCCGTCCCGCGGACCCTGATCGATATCCTCACCGACACTGCCGAGCACCATCCCGACGCTCCCGCGATCGACGACGGCGAGGTCGCGCTGAGTTACACCGAACTGGTCGACCGAATCACCGAGGGCGCCCGCCAGTTGGCTGCCGGTGGTGTCCGGCCGGGTGACCGGGTCGGCATCCGGATGCCGTCGGGTTCGCGGGAGCTGTACCTGGCGATCCTGTCCGTTCTCGCCGCCGGCGCCGCCTACGTCCCGGTCGATGCGGACGACCCGCCCGAGCGGGCCGTACTCGTGTTCGGCGAGTCCGCGGTCCGGGCGGTTCTCACCGCCGACGGCATCGAAACCTCGGGGAGTAGCGCGGTCGACGTCCGGGTCCCGGGGCCGTCCGACGATGCGTGGATCATCTTCACCTCCGGGTCGACCGGAAAGCCGAAAGGGGTGGCCGTCACGCACCGGAACGCCGCCGCCTTCGTGGACGCCGAGGCGAGGCTGTTCGTACGCGACGCCCCCCTCGGACCCGGAGACCGGGTGCTGGCCGGCCTGTCGGTGGCGTTCGACGCATCCTGCGAAGAAATGTGGTTGGCGTGGCGGCACGGCGCCTGCCTGGTCCCGGCGCCCCGCTCGCTGGTGCGCACCGGTATGGATCTGGGACCGTGGCTGATCGCCCGATCGATCACCGTCGTCTCCACGGTCCCGACGCTGGCCGCGCTGTGGCCTGCGGAGGCGCTCGACTCCGTCCGGCTACTGATCTTCGGCGGCGAGGCCTGCCCGCCCGAGCTAGCCCGGCGGCTCGCGGTCGACGGTCGCGAGGTATGGAACACCTACGGCCCCACCGAGGCCACCGTGGTCGCCTGCGCCGCACAGCATGACCGGTACCGGCCCGGTGCGCATCTCGCACCGACCGCTGCCGTCGAACCCCGCACCGTCGTCCCGACGCCGCGGGCTACCCAATGGGCGCAGATCGCGGCGACCGTCCCGCTGACCACCCTGACCGGCCTGCAATGGATCACCTGGTTGGCGGTCGCGAACAATATTCTGGCCTGGGCTTCGCCCGCACCGTGGGCGCCCGCGCTGTCGTGGTGGTCCGTACTGGTGATGTTCCTCGTCTTCATCACCCCGGTCGGCCGGATGGCGATCGCCGCGACCGGTTCCCGGTTGCTTCTGCGGAAGATCGCACCGGGAACCTATCGGCGCGGCGGTTCCGTACATCTCCGTATCTGGGTGGCCGAGCGGCTGGTCGAGGCGAGTGGGGCGGCGAACCTGTCCGGCGCCACCTGGATGGTGTATTTCGCGCGCGCACTCGGCGCGAAAATCGGGCGGCGGGTGGACCTGCACACCCTGCCGCCCGTCACCGGAATGATCGAACTCGGCGAGGGCTGCTCGATCGAACCCGAGACGGATCTGTCCGGGTACTGGATCGACGGCGACGTCATCCATGTCGGATCGATCGTCATCGGAGCCGGGGCGTCGGTCGGTGCCCGCTCGACCCTGTTTCCCGGAGCCCGCATCGGGGCGCACTCGGAGGTGGCGCCGGGGTCCGCGGTCACCGGAAAAGTCACGGCGGGTCAGCGGTGGGCGGGCTCGCCCGCGGTCAAGGTCGGCAAGGCGGTACACCCCTGGCCGGAGGACCGGCCGCCACGTGCCTCCAAATGGGTACCCGTCTACGGACTCACCTCCCTCGCGGTCGCGGCGATGCCCCTGCTCGCCCTCGCCGGCGGTCTCGTTCTGCTCGGGTGGTCGATCCGCGGCGCCGGCGACCTCGGCGTAGCCGTGACGAGGGCCCTGACGATGCTGCCGGTCGCGACCATCCTCACCTTCCCCTGTTCGCGGGGATGACGGTTGTCTCGGTGCGCCTGCTCGGCCTCGGCCTCCGCGAGGGCTATCACCCGGTGCGCAGCCGGATCGGGTGGCAGGCATGGTCCACCGAACGGCTGATGGACTCCGCCCGCACCTTCCTGTTCCCGTTGTACGCCAGCCTGTTGACCCCGCTCTGGTTGCGGCTGCTCGGCGCCAGGGTCGGTAAGAACACCGAAATCTCTACGGCACTGGTTCTTCCGCGATTCACCACGGTCGCGGACGGCGCGTTCCTCGCCGACGACACCATGGTCGGGGGCTACGAACTCGGCGGCGGTTGGCTGCGTATCGAGCCCGCCAAGATCGGTAAGCGCGCATTTCTCGGCAACTCCGGCATGACCGGCCCCGGGCGTACCGTGCCGAAGAACGGTCTGGTCGCGGTGCTCTCGGCAACCCCGGAAAAGAAGGGCAAAACCGGTTCGTCCTGGCTGGGAAGCCCGCCGGTCCGGCTGCGCCGCTCGGCCACCGAGGCCGCGGCCTCGCGCACGTTCGATCCGCCGACCCGTCTGCGGGTCGCCCGGGCGATATTCGAAACCTGCCGGCTGATCCCGATGATCATCACCTTCGGGATCGGGCTCGGTGTGCTGGCCGCCCTCGAGGCGCTCGCAGGCAGCATCGGATTCACGTGGGCAGCAGTGATGTCCGGGCTCGTGCTCCTCGTCGCCGGCGCCGTTGCCGGCGGCATAGCGGCCGCGGCCAAGTGGGTCGTTGTCGGCCGCATCGGCATCGTCGAGCACCCACTGTGGAGTTCGTTCGTGTGGCGTAACGAGGTATCCGACGCATTCGTCGAGACGGTGGCCGCGCCGTGGTTCGCCCGCGCAGCGTCCGGGACCGCAGTGCTCAACCTGTGGCTGCGGGCGATGGGCGCGTCCATTGGGCGCGGCGTCTGGTGCGAGACGTACTGGCTCCCCGAGGCGGACCTGGTCACCCTCGGTGACGGTGCGACCGTGAGCCGCGGCTGCGTCGTGCAGACCCACCTGTTCCACGACCGGATCATGAGCATGGACACCGTCACCCTCGGCGCCGGCGCCACGCTCGGCCCTCACAGTGTGGCATTGCCTGCATCGACCATCAGTCGCGGCGCCACCGTCGGACCGGCATCTCTCGTGATGCGCGGGGATCGAGTGCCCGACTCGACCCGCTGGCAGGGCAACCCCATCGCACCGGAGCCCGAACACCGCCGATGACCGTGCGTGGGGGACCAATCGCGTGACGCGCCGTCGGCGTCATGGGGAGGCCGCACCGACCGCGGTGTCGAGGTCGGTCAGTGCGGCGTCGAGGTGGCCGATGATCCGATGCAGGTGGGGGACCGCGGTGCGGTCGCCGACCACCGCGACGTGCAACTGCCCGGATCGACTGGTCAATGTGATGCTCAGCGCCTGGCCCCGCGCGAGGGTCGGGATCGGGTAGACGGCGTCGAGATGGGCACCGTTCCAATACCGCGGTCGGGTCGGTCCCGGGGTGTAGGAGATCATCACGTTGAACGGCGGCGGGATGTCGTCGAGGACCCGGCGGACCGGGTCGAGCATGATCGGACTCAATGTCAGGGCGCTGATCAGTTGAAATTGGGTACGGCTCAGGGCGGCGACAACTCCACTGGTGTGCGCTACGGAGTCGGCGATCCGGTTCAGGCGGGCGAGTGGGTCGCCTTCGTCGGTGGCCAGGGACACCACCATTGCCCCGATCCCACGGTCGCCGCCCGGCCTGATGGTGGGGCCCTCGCCGAGGTCGAGCGGGACGGGGAGCATCGCGGTCAAAGGCGCGTCGGGAAGGGCGTATTGGTCGAGGAGATACGTGCGCAGCGCTCCCGCGCACATCGTCAACACCACTACGTCCAACGGTGCGCCGGTGCGGGCGGCGAGCCGGCGCAGCCGTTTCAGGGGCCAGGATCGGGCGGCGACTTTACGGGCGCGGCCGGTTGGGGCGTTGAAGGTCGTCAGCGGGGACTGCAGGGGCAGCGTGAGGGTTTCCTCGGTCAGGCCGTGGTAGCCGGCGCGGACCAGAGTAGGGACGGCGGCGGCCATCTCCCGCGTGATGACCAGGCCGGACCACAGCACTCCGCGTGGGTCCAGTGACTGATGTGGAGCAGGGGCCGCGACGGACGGGCTCCAAGGCGCTGGGCAGTCCCGGCTGTCCGGATCGACCGAGAGCGTACGGTGCAGCAGCCGCATCCCGGAAGCGCCGTCGGTCAAGGACAGGTGAAATTTCGTGTACACGGCGGTGCGCCCGTCGGTCAGGCCCTCGATGACGTGCATCTCCCACATGGGGTGCTGCGGATCGAGCGGGATCGAGTGCATCTGCGAGACCAGCCGCAGCAGCTCGGCCATGGTGCCGTCGCCGGGAACGGCGCTGTGCCGCACGTGGTAGCCGAGATCGACGACTCTTTCCGACCGCCACCACGGATACCCGTGCAGGGGTCGGATGGGCCATTTGCGGAATAGCTCGGAGGCCTCGGTGTTCGCGTGCAGGCGCGCGACCATGTCGGCGGCGTGGGCACCGGATGCGGTGTCTTTCGGGGGATCGAACAGGGTCAGTGTGGCCACGTGCATCGGGTGCGACGGGGATTCGAACAGCAAGAACATCGCCTCGGTCGGGCTCATCGGCGCCAGCCCGCCGATCCCAGCTCGCACGTCCCACCTCCCGGCCTTGTGTGGTCCCAGCAGAGCACACCGCGTCTACGAGGATCGTGGTTTCCGTCGAGACCACAGACACCGGACGGCACTGATTCCACGCAGGCACGCAGGTCCGCGGAATGTGGGATTCGCGCGGGTTCTCGCCGTCGGGGCAGCGTGACGACTAGGGCGACTCGTGCACTCTCGGGTACGCGCTGGACGGCGCGATTGTCAGGGATTTGTCGAGTGCCTTCACCGCGGCGCGTTCGACGAGCAGGGGCACGAAGTCCCGGATCCGGCAGCTGTCGAATCGATGATGGGCGGTCTCGACCGCATTCTCGACCCGGCCGGGGTCGAGGTATTGATATCGCTGGATCAGGTGTGCGCGCACCACGTCGATGTGCTGCCGCTCGGTGACGTCCATACCAGAAATTGTCGTCCCGTCGGCCGCTGTGAGGAAGGGGTTTCCCCAGGTTCACCTGGGGAGCACAGACGTCGCCGGCCGTGTCCGGGACGAGGGGCGGGTTGACGCCGGTCGGCGGGCTCGACAACGATGTGCCGGTGGATTGCAGCGGCGCAGTCTTGTCACGCACCGCGGCACCGCCGGTTTGGATCCGGCCTCACCGAGCAGGAGAACCGGATGACACCGACCGAGCACGTCGACCCTGATGCCGCGCAGGCGCAGGTGTTTCGCGACCTGCTGAACGAGGAGATCGCGGCGCTCACCGCCCGCATCGAGTCCACCCCGCGATACACCGGTGCCGAAGACTCCGAAGGCACAAGTCTGCGCGGGCAACGCGGCGAGGCGTGTCAGTTGTTGGCCCGTCTGACCGCCCGGTACCCCGAGCTGGACGGCCCTGGACCCGCCCGAGGATGATCGCCGCCCCGCATCAGGCGTGACGCTGCGAAGGTGGCGTCGGATAGTCTCACGCGATGAAATCGGCGGCGTCACCGTTGCGTTCGTCAGTGTTGCCGGTGACGGCGCTGTGCGTGGCGTTGAGTGTCACAAGTTGTGTCGGCGCTGTTGATCGAGCGGATTTCGATGCTGCGATGCGGACACGTGGCGGGGGTATGACGGGCGCACTCGTCCGTGACGGGTTGGCGGAGCTTGCCACCCGGTACGGCGTTACAGACGTGGAGGTGACGAGTGTCGATGTGGCGCCGGTCGAGACGCTGGATGTGACGGTCCGGAACCCTGCGAAGCCGGATCAGCTCGACCGGTACACCTTTGACGCCGAGTGGTTGAGCGACGCCAGTCCGGTGATGGTCTCCGCTGTGGAGGATCTCGATGCGCGGGCGTTCCGGCTCGGCGACGTTCCCGCGCTGGGTCGTGTCGAGGAGCTCGTGGATGATGCCCTCGCGCACACTGGATTCGATGGGGGAGCAGTAGCCGGCATTTCGGTGAACAGGACCGAGGGGCTGTGGCCGACAGTGGTGGTCGAGTCACCGTGGTCGCGGGCACTGGTCGTGTTCGATGCCGAGGGAACGGTGATCGGGGTGCAGCGGCTGTGACCGGACCGGTGGAGTTGGGTGTGGAGCCCGCACCGCGGCGGCGACGGAGGGTGATGCCCGCATTGTGGTGGGTGGGGACCGGGGGGAAACGGTCGACGAGGGATGGCTGCGTCCGTTCCTTCTGATCTGGGCCGCGTATCTGGCGGTCGTGGCAATCGTGTTCGCGGTCGGACGCATGTCGCG